>JAVHQX010000188.1:3887-7777 GCA_036171355.1 Patescibacteria group bacterium
GGGGTCCTGGGTGGTCGCTTGCGCGGTCCGCCTACGGCGGGCCGGTGTCCATCCTCATGGCCGCCTCCGAGAGAAGGTTGCCGTCGCTGCGTGAAGGGTGCTGCCGTCCCTGGTGATTTGTACCGCGCCCCGGGACCGGGGGCGCCCGAGCAAGAGTCGTAACCTCACGCGGGTCTCCTTGAGCCTTGCGGCGAAGAAGGTGATCGGTTTGCGTGCTTGCCTGCGTCTCGCGACGTGGGCCCTCCGGGAGGGCTTCCGCTTTTCGAGCGGCATGGGAGATACTACACGGCCCCTGAAAACCCGTCAATACCCTTCGCGGAGGATAACGAAAGCCGCCCGGTGAGGGGCGGCGGAAGCGGCGTCAGTAGTAGTACGACGCCTTGAAGTCGCTGCCGAGCGAGGCGAGGGACGTGCATCCGAGGCAGAGCGTGTAGAGCTCCAGCTCCCAGGTGTCGCCCGCGAACGAATCTTCGGTCTGCTCATAGCGGCCGACGACGGGCGCGGCATGCCCGCAGCAGGCGCAGGGCGCGGTCTTCGCGTCGGTGATCGCGCCGAGCGCGAGCTTGCCGACCGTCGCCGCGGCGCGGGCCGCGGTCGGGTCGGTGACGAGGTCGGTGACCCAGAACTTCTTGTAGTCGATGTGCCTGCGGCCGCTCTTCTCGTGCAGGGTCACCGAGTAGTCCCTGGCGAAGAACCAGTGCGGGCCGTACTTGCCGGCGTACGAGTCGTTCCACGACTGCCGGAGCCCGCGGAGAGCGGCCGCCACGGCCTTGCGCCGCCTGAGCTCGCCGGTCTTATCCTCGATCTCGCGTTCGAGCCGGTCGCAATCGCGCTTGGCGGTCTCGATCGCGCTCATGAAAAGGGCGGTGTCATCCATGTTCGCCTCCTTGCCGCACCATGGAACCTCAGTCCGGACCGACCGTCAAGAAGAAAAGAAATCCGACCTGGGTCGGGGGACCGGCGGTCGGAGGATGCGCGTCAGCGGCGCGCGAAGATCTCGTTGGCGAAGCGCCGGCACTCGCTCTGGCGGTGGACCGGGCGCGCCGTGTTGCACGCGGCGCAGAGGACGGCGAGCGACAGTTGCCGCTCGTCGAACCCGATGCTGTTGCAGGTCTGCATGTAGGTGCCGATCATCGGCCCGTGCCCGCCGCACAGTGGGCAGGGGGCGGTGACCGCGTCGGCGAGCGCGCCGAGCGGGAGGATGTCGCGATCGCCGCGGCCTGCGGTCGTCGCGAAGCTCTGTTCGGCGGCGCGGAGGTCGTCGACGACCTCGCGGGGCCAGAAGCGGTCGCAGGCCGTGACGGCTTGGTCGCCGGAACGGCGGAGACCGCGGACCCAGAAGCGGTGCGGCTTGTGCTTTCCGGGGTCCATGCCCTGACCGAGCTCGCGCCAGTCCTTCCGGAGCCCCTCGAGGGTGCTGAAGAAGGTGTAGTGCGAGAGGAGCGGGTTCGGGTAGGGGATGGCGGAAAGCTCGGCCGGACGGTTTCGCTTGGCCTGCTCGTAAAGCGCAATGAACGTCGTCGTGTCCATCGTTACCTCCGTGGCGAGGAACTTGCCGAAGTTTGGCTCCGTTCGGCCAATTTGTCAAGCCGAAAAGGCCCGCCTCGCCGCTTTACAGCGGGCTGTCAAAGTGTTACGGTGCTGACACTTTATGCGCGAAGACCTGGCGAAGGAATTGGAGAAGATCGGCTTGTCCGAGAACGAGGCGAAGGTGTACCTCTCGGGTCTTGAGTTGGGCCCCTCGACCGCCCAGATGATCGCCGCGAAGGCCACCGTCAGCCGTCCGACGACCTACATCATGATCGAATCCCTCATCAAGCGCGGATTGATGAGTTCCTTCCAGAAGGGGAAGAAGAGGTATTTCTTGTCCTCTGCTCCACATCAAATTTTGTATATCATTGCAGTGCAACAGCAGGCGCTCAACGAGCAAGAGAAACGAGTAAAAAATATTATTGAGGTTTTAGAAAAAGTTTCTCCTCACACCGATTCGGAACCGAATATTACTGTTTACGAAGGCATCGACGGCTTGAAGGCTTTCCAAAATGATTTATTGGCTTCAGATTCTGATGAATTGTTTGAGTTAACGTCGATTGAAAAAGTACGGAAATTTTTGCCGCCAAAGTTTTCCGGCGACGCGCGGGAGCGAATCGCCAGTAAGTTTAAAATAAAATCTTTATATACTTCAGCCGAAGGTCCAATACGAGGACCTGCGGAAGTAACAGAATCAAGGAAGTTGGATTCCGATCGTTATGATGTCGCAGGAGAGGTCGTAATTAGTGGCGATAGAGTTGCTTTGATTTCGTATGGGAAAAAAATGGTAAATATTTCGATAAAAAATTCGGACATCGCACGGACTTTAAAGACATTGTTTTTAGCTTTGTGGCGTGAAAAATGAATTTATGACAATGAAACCTATTGAATCACAATTGGGTAGACTCGGGTTTTCAGATAAAGAAGCCAAAGTTTACATTGCAAGTTTGGAATTGGGACCCACCCCGATTCAAAAAATCGCGGAGAAGTCAGGCGTCAAGCGTGCGACGACCTATGTCATGGTCGAATCTCTGATCGATCGAGGTTTAATGTCGACCTTCGAAAAAGGAAAAAAGACATTTTTTACTGCTGAATCACCGGATCGACTGAATAGAATATTAGAAAGCGAGAAAAACGAGGTTGAGAATCGAAGATCGATTTTAGAGAAGATATTGCCCGGCCTGTTGTCTTTAGGTGCAAACGCCGAACATAAACCTCGTGTTCAGTTTTATGAAGGGGCCGAGGGCCTTAAGTCAATTCACGACGATGTCTTGGCGACTACTGATAGGACGCTTGAGAATATCGTTTCGCTTGATGATGCAGCGACAATTGAAGTTGGAGATGAACATGTCGCTGATTTGCGAGAAAAATTAGAAAACAAGGGTGTGAAAGTTCGTGTTTTGTACACTTCGAAGCAGAACAAGAAACTCGAATACCCTGCGAAGCTGCAGTGGCAGGTTAGACGCATGCCTTATGATCTATTCCCGTTACATGGGGAACTTACTTTGTATGGTGATAAGGTAGCCGCCTTTTCATATCGAGGAAAAATCTTTGGCACTATTATTAAAAGTAAGGAGATTGCTCAGACGGTCCGCGTTTTGTTTGAACTTGCATGGACTTCGCCGAATATTAAAATAGAGGCCTAAAAGGCCTCAAGTCGCTTTATAGTAGGGTAGCTACTTGCCACCCGGACAGTGCGCCACTGGACGGAGCATCCAGCTGCGTCTGGGGTAGGTCGGGTTTCGCCACATGGCGGGCTCCTTGGGGAGGAGAAAAAAGAACAGCAGGAAAGAACAACGATAACATCGGATGATACACGGAAACGGTCCACTTGTCAATCCGGCCTGACGATTATCGCAAAAAAGAAAGCCCCTCGCAAGCGCGAGGGGCTTCTGGTTTCCGGGTGTCAGCCGAAGATCTGCGCGCGGAGGGAGCCGAGCGCGTAGAAAAGAGCGACGCAGAGCAGGCCGAAGCCGATCCAGACGAGCGCGGCCGCCGGGATGGCGATGCCGAGCACGATGAGCAGCAGCGACGCGGTCTCGGCGACCAGCTTGAGCTTGCCGGCGGGCTTGGCGGCGACCGAGGGCTCGGCGAGCCCGTTGCTCGCCCGCGCCATCTTCACGATGCGCACCATGGTGAGCAGCGCCGCGATGACGCAGACGCCGGCGGTCACCGGGCCGAACGCGGCCGGGAGCCGGTCAAGCAGGGCCAGCAGCGCGCCGCAGATCGTGACCTTGTCGGCCAGCGGGTCCAGGAAGGCGCCGGTGACGGTCTTCTGGTTCCGGGCCTCGGCCAGCGTGCCGTCGACGAAGTCGAGGAGCATGGCGAAGGCGGTGACGCCAAGCGCGGGCCAGTACGAG
>JAVHQX010000189.1:0-1661 GCA_036171355.1 Patescibacteria group bacterium
GGACTTCGAGCTGATGTATCCCAACTGCAAGCGGTTCCTGCAGACGCGGGTCCATCCGCGCGATCGCTTCGTCTGGGGCGACGTCCCGGGCGGCAGCATGCTGCCGATCCTCGAGCAGGCCGAGCGGGAACTCCCCGCGCTGCTCATGGTCCGCGAGGACTGGCGGAGCCTGCCCGTCGACGACGAGCAGCCGCACGTTGAACGGCTCTGGATGCCGTACGGCGAGGGGCGTCTGCTCCTGCACGTCATCCATGCGGCCCCGGCGAGTCGTTGTACCATCCGCACCCGTGGGCGGTCCGCGATGCGCATCCTCGACGGCTGGTACGAGACGGCCTACGGTCACGGACCGCCAGCCGGTCCGCCGCCGCCGAAGGGCGAGGCGAAGGTCGTCGGCGCCTGGTACCGTTACGAGATGGTGAACCCCGAGGCCTGGCACTACGTTCGCCCCGTCGGGGGCGCCGCCGTCACCGTGATGGTGACGGGCAAACCATGGAGGGTTCCCGGCAACCGCAAAGGGCGCGGTCTCGGGCCTCTGCCCGATGAGCGCGCCGCCGAGATCCTCCGCATCTTCCGTTCGCACTATCCGAAAAAGGCCGCTTGAGGCGGCCCGTCGGACCCCGACCGCAGCGTCGGGGTTTTCTTTTTGCGCGGACGTCAATGGATGTCGCCGCACGTCCAGTAGGGCGACTGCGGGTCGGCCGGCTGCGTGATGACGCGGACGGATTGTTTCGTCCCGCCGATGGACGAGCTGAAGTTCACGTTGAGCACGGTCGACGATCGGCCCTTCACGACGGTGCCGAGGTCGTACTGGAGCGACGCCGCGAGGTCCTTGCAGGTGCCGCCGTAGATGCCGGCGTTCTCGGAGACGTTCGTCGGCGCGTTCGCGAGCGTGATGGCGACCCGCGTGTGGTTCGCGTCGACCTGGGACAGGATGGCGTTGCCGATCTCATCGTCGCCGTCCTTCGGATGCATGGAAACGACGAGCACGCGCCCGCTGGCGCTCGCGGCGTTCTCGCCGCCGGCGCCGGGTCCGGTGGGAGGCGCGGTCACGGCCGCGCCGGAGGCAGGGCCGCCTGCGGTGCCGGACGGGCGTCCGGCGGCGCAGCCCGCGCCGATGAGCAGAAGCGCGGCCGCGACGGCCGCCAAGGGAGTTATTTTTCGCATACGTCGCATGGTGATGATCGTATGAGGAATTATGCGGTTCATTATATCAGACGGATGGCGGCCCCCGTCCTTTCTTGGGGCGCCGGGCGGACCCGTGACAACCGGCCGTCCTGATGGTAGCGTGCGCCCGCGCCCTCATGGCGCGAAGGAAACGACGGAGGAGTCCATGACACCAGAGAAGGACGCGTTCTGTTCCTACTGCGGCGCGAAGTACCGCAGCGAGCGCTGGCCGCGCGAGTGCGGCGTTTGCGGCAACACGGTCTGGCGGAACCCGACGCCCGTCGCCGTCGCGGTGGTCCCCTGCGGCGGCGGCATCCTCGGCGTGCGGCGCGGCATCATGCCCAAGAAGGGCGAGCTCGCCTTGCCCGGCGGATACGTCGACTTCGGCGAGTCGTGGCAGCGCGGCGTCTGCCGCGAGCTTTTCGAGGAGCTCGGGGTCGTCGCCGAGCCGGACGAGGTTTCGCTCCTCGCCGCGCATAGCGCGCCGAACGGCCGGC
>JAVHQX010000190.1:0-7605 GCA_036171355.1 Patescibacteria group bacterium
CGATCGCGGCGGGCGATGAAATCGCCGCGCGTGATGAAGTGGTAGTCGACCCCGTCGACTTCCCCGTCGCGCGGCGCGCGCGTCGTGGTGGTGACCAGGCGCGCGGCGGCGGCCATCCTTCCGAGGATGGTCATCACCACCGTCGTCTTGCCCGACCCCGAGGGGCCGGTGATCACGAAACAGAGACCTCTGGACATGCGTACCTCCCAAGGCTTGGCCGTGTTGTGCAAAAAAAGGGCTTGGCGTGCACTCTAGCGCGTCGGCGGGCTACGGGCAAGGCATTGACAGCCAGGCCGCGGACGGGCAGCATTGCCCCGGCATCCGCCAGACCCGGCGGATCGGGAAAAGGGTAGGTCCATGCTCCGCATCCTCTGTTCGCTGCTCGTGACGCTCGTCGTCGGCTGCCACGCCGCCATCCTGTGGTGGGCGATCGACGAGGACGGATCTTCGCCGTTCCTGCTGCTCTTTTTCGTCGGTTGGCTGACCTTTGTCCTCTGGCCGGAACCCCGTCGGGTCCGCCGCCGGACGACGAGGATCACGCCCTGATGACCGCCGACGCCCGTCCCCCGGGCGTTTTTTTATGCACCGCCCCGCGCTTGACACTTGCGTTGCCGTGCCCTCCCCGAGGGGTACAATTTCTCCGCTCATCGAGCTGATTCCCGCGCGTGCCCCGATGGGGTACCCCGTTGCGCCTGAGCGCAATGGGGAGCGCAGGCGTCGGAACCGTGCCTAAGCGCCGAAGGCGCGGGGGCGGGGTTCCGACAAGCCGAGCAGGAGGTTCCTATGCCGCGTTTTAACGAAGAAGAGAAGGCGCTGCTCGCGCCTTACGTGACCGACACGGATGGCGACATCTTCGCCGTGACCGGGCTCCAGGGCATCGTCGGGGCCGTCTACGCGCGCTACAGCCGCGCGCCCGGCGGGTTCCGCGAGACGCTCCTCAAGGAGTTCATCAAGGAGGGCGTCATCGACGCCGCGCGCGCACAGGACCTCATCGAACGGGTGCTCATCGCCTACGGCGCTGACTCCGTCGGCGAACTCGAAGGAGCCCACCTGTCCTTTGAGAACATCTCCATCCTGGCCACCAAGGAAATCGAGGACCGGCGCATCGGCGGCTCGCCCATCGAGCAGTCCACGCGCTACGTCTTCTACGACCAGAAGGACCAGGACGGCAACTACCGCTATTACCGCGACCCCGCGGTGATGGCCTCTCCGCACGCGGCCGCGTACGTCGAGACGATGGACTTCGTCTTCTCGACCTATTGCGCGCTCGTGGAACCGATGAAAGCCTACTACTCCGGCCTCAAGCCGATTGAGGTCGCCGAGTACGACATCAACGGCGACGGCGTGAAAGAGAGGTGGACCGACTGCGCCGACGAGAAGATGCGGAAGGCGTTCAAGATCACCTACAACGCCGACATCCGCTCCAAGGCCTGCGACAGCCTCCGCGCACTGCTGCCGATCGCGACCAAGACCAACGTCGGCGTCTTCGGCAACGGCCGGTTCTTCCAGAACGTGCTGACGCATTGCTATTCGCATCCGTCGCCGGAAGTGCAGGACGTCGCGCGCCGGAGCCACGAGCAGCTGAACAAGGTCGTCCCCCGCTACGTGAAGCGGGCCAAGGCCAACGAGTACGTCATCGTCTCGCGCGAACGCATGAAGGCGCTCGCCGCGCGCCTCTTCGCGGGCATCGCTCCCGCGCGGGCGGAGCGCACGACGCTCCTGGACCGCGGCGAGGATGCCATGGCCGCCGCGCTCGCGGACCGCAAGGCCGACGGCGAAACGCTGCGCCGCCTGCTGCGCGAGGAGGACGACAACCTGGCGTTCGCGCTCATGCTCTACCCGCACCTGTCGCACCCGCTGCAGCAGGTCCGCGAGGTCGTGCGCGGGCTCTCCCCGGAGGCCAAGAAGGAGATCGTCGCCGCGTACGTCGGCGTCCGTAAGACCCGCCGCGACCGCCCCGGCCGCGCATTCGAAGCGGGCTACCCGTACACGTTCGATCTCCTCACCGACTTCGGCACCTACAAGGACCTCGAACGGCACCGCATGATGACGCAGTCGCGCCAGGCGTTCACGCCTGCGCTCGGCTTCAACATGCCACCCGACATCGAGAAGGCCGGCTACGCCGACCGCGCGCGCGAGTGCGTGGCCAGGGCGCAGGCCCTCTACGAGGCGCTCAAGGCCGACTTCCCCGAGCAGGCGTCCTACGCCACGCTCCACGGCTCCCTCGTGCGCTGGACCTGCGGCATCAACGACCGCGCGCTCATGCACATGATCGAGCTGAGGACGCAGCCGGCCGGCCATCCGACCTACCGGAAGGTCTGTCAGGAGATGCACCGCAAGGTCTCGGAACGGTCCGCGTGGCGCGGCGAGGCGATCGCCTTCGCCGACCACAACGACTACTTCTGGAGCCGAGCGGATTCCGAAGCGCGCCAGCGCGTGAAGGAAGCGGCTCTCGAGAAGTGACGATCTTTCTCTCCCGCAAGGAGGACATATGACCCAGGGCAAGTTCCTCGTCATCGACGGCATGGACGGTTCGGGCAAGACCGAACAGACTAGGATGCTCGTCGAACGCATGCGGAAGGAAGGCCTCCCCGTGGAGACCGTCTCCTTCCCCCGCTACGAGACCGCGAGCGGCAAGGTCGTGAAGGCCTACCTCAACGGCGCCTTCGGGTCGCCGGAAGAGGTCGGTCCGAAACGGGCCTCGATCCTCTACGCGGTCGATCGCTATGCCGCGAGCGGCGACATGCGCCGGACCCTCGGGGTCGGCACGAACCTCGTCGCCAACCGCTACGTCGCCTCCAACATGGGCCATCAGGGCTCCAAGGAGAAGCGGCGCGCGAAGCGGATGGCGTTCTACCGCTGGAACGACGACCTCGAGTTCGGGCTGTTCGACATCCCCCGCCCGGACCTGAACGTCATCCTGCACGTCCCCGTCGACGTCTCGCTCTCCCTCATCGAGAAGCGCGGCGAAGCCAAGGACCTGCACGAGAACCGCGCCCATCTCGAGGCCGCGGAAGCGACCTACCTCGAGATCGCCGCGACCTTCCCTGGTTTCCGGCTCATCGAGTGCGTCGAGGACGGACGCCTGCTGTCCATCCCCGAGGTCCACGAGAAGGTGTGGGCGGCCGTCGCCCCGATTCTCAAGGGCTGAATCCCGACCAAGCCCCTGGTACGCCAGGGGCTTTTTTCGTGCTATACTGGTCGCAAACGGGGTATGAACAGTCTCGTGAAGCGACGGCCGACGGCGCTTTTCCCCTTTATCCCTTTACCCCTTTACCCCTCGTCTATGCCGCAGCTCATCGGTCCCGGCGACCTCATCACGGCTTCCTGGCAGAACCTGCGCAGGAACATCCGCACATACGCCGAATTCCTCGTCTGGTTCACCGTCCTCGCCCTCGCCGAGTGGGCCGTCTGGACGACGACCCGCGCGGTCGTCACGGAGAAGATCATGCGCGGCATGCTGCTCGGCTTCCTGACCCTGCCCGTCGCGATCGTGGTCATGGGCCTGACTGCGTCGCTCATCGACGTGACGGCGCGAAGCCTCCAGAAGAAGGCGGTCGACGTGCGCGCCTCGCTGTCCGTCGGCGTCCATACGCTGTTCCCGTTCATCTGGGTCTCTATCCTCGCCTCGCTCGCGATCATCTTCGGCTTCGCTATCCTCATCGTCCCGGGCGTCCTCTTCCTCGTCTGGTACCGTTTCGGCCAGAACTTCGTGGTCATCGACGGCCTCGGAGGGATCGCCGCGCTCGCCGCGAGCCACCGCCTGGTCGCCGGCCGCTGGTGGGCCACGTTCGCCCGCATCGCGATCCCGGCGCTCTTCTTCTACGTCACCGCGGCGTTCGTGAAGGCCATCATCTACCTGCTCATCGGTTCCGCCATGGGCGACCCCGGCCTGTTCTTCGGCCCCTCCGCCGACGTCGACGCGCTGTCGAACACGCACACGCTCATCACGAGCGTCATCCCGCAGGTCGTGAACGGCCTGACGCTCCCGCTGTTCATCGGTTCCGACATCCTCCTCTGGCTCGACCTCAAGAAGACGGCCGGCTCCCCGTCGTAATCACTTGAAAAAACAGTGGCTGAGTGGCTTAGTGGTGGGACGGCTGAGGCACCGACGCGGTCTCAACCACTCAGCCACTCAACCACCCAGCCACTTTCCGTATGCGCTTCGAACCGGTCATCGGCCTCGAAATCCACGTCCAACTCAAGACCAAGACCAAGATGTTCTGCCGCTGTCCGAACAAGGGCGAGGTCGGCGCGCCGAACACCAACGTCTGTCCCGTCTGTCTCGGCCAGCCGGGGACGCTTCCGGTCATCAATGCCAAAGCGGTGGAATTCGGCGTCCGCGTCGGCCACGCGCTCGGCGGGAACATCACCGAACACTCCAAATTCGACCGCAAGCAGTACTTCTACCCCGACCTTCCCAAGGGCTACCAAATTTCGCAGTATGACCTGCCCGTCGTGAAGGGCGGCTTGCTGCACGTGAGCGTGCCCGTCGTGGGCGGCAAGCGGCGCGACATTCGCGTGCGCATCCACCGCGCCCACCTCGAAGAGGACGCGGCCAAGCTCGTCCACTCCGACGACGGCAAGGCCAGCTTCGTGGACTTCAACCGCGGCGGCACCCCGCTCATCGAGATCGTCACGGAGCCCGACATGCGCTCCCCCGCCGAGGCCAAGGCGTTCCTCCAGGAGCTCCGGCTCACCATGCGGTACATCGGCGTGTCCGACGCCGACATGGAGAAGGGCCAGCTGCGCTGCGACGCCAACGTCTCCATCCGCGAGGAGGGCTCGACCGTCCTCAACCCCAAGACCGAGATCAAGAACATCAACTCCTTCCGCTCCGTCGAGCGCGCGCTCGAATACGAGATCAAGCGGCAGACGAAGCTCGCCCTCGACGGCAAGCCGGTGACGATCCTCACCACCCGAGGCTGGGACGACGTCCGCGGCATCACCGTCGAGCAGCGCACCAAGGAGGACGCCGCCGATTACCGCTACTTCCCCGAACCGGACCTGCCCGAACTCATGCTCCACGAACTGGCCGAGACGGTCGCGAACAGCGTCCCCGAGCTCCCCGAACAGCGTCGCGCGCGCTTCCAGGAGGAATACCGCTTCTCCGAGGCCGACAGCCGCACGTTCTGCGACGAACCGGACCTCGCCGACTACGCCGAACGCGTCATGTCGGAACTGCAGGAGTGGGTTGTCGCGAAGACCGAAGGCGACGGCGCGAAGCACTGGGAAGAAAGCAGGGACGCTCTGTCGAAGCTCGCCGCCGGCTGGATCCTCACGAAGCTGAACGGCGTCATGACCGAGAAGAAGATGGGCATCAAGGAGCTTAAAGTCCTGCCCGAGGACTTCGCCGAGCTCATCGCCATGCTCCACAAGCGCGAGGTGACGGGCCCCAACGCCTTGGTCATCCTCGGCGAGATGGTCGCGACCGGCGCCGACCCGTCCGCCATCATGCAGGAGAAGAACCTCGGCGTCGTCGAGGACGAGGGCGAGCTCGAAATGGTCGCCAAGGAGATCATCGTGAACAACCCCAAGGTGGTGGCCGATTGGCAGAGCGGAAAGACCAACGCGGTCATGTTCCTGGTCGGACAGATGATGAAGGCGACGCGCGGCAAGGCGCAGCCGGAGACGGCGCGCCAGCTGATCGAAGAGGAGTTGAAGAGGATGAGCAAGGGGTAGCGGGATGGAGCCGGTCACGACGGCATGCCGTCGGCGACCTACGAAACGGTCGCCTCGTGGCATACCGTCGTGACCTACCGCCGCGGAGGACGGCCGCGCCTGCCTAAAAAAAGAAAGAGAAACTGCCCTGTCAACGGGCGGTTTTCGTATGACCTCATAGCATCCTCTTATGGCGGGTCGGGGCGGCTCGCAAGTCGAGGTAAAGATCCGACGAGAAATCCGGCTCGAGCGTGAAACCGCAGGCCTCGGGGAGCACGCAGCCGGATTTCCATCCTTCTTTCATCGTCTGGACAGAACTATGGACGGTCCCAGTACGACTGAGGCCGGCCTGGGCGTGCCACGAGGCGACCGTTTTAGGCCGGCGAAGCCGGTCGGAGGTCGCGGACGGCATGCCCGGGCCGGCCGGCTAGTGAGTATCGCGAGCCGCCGCCGCAATAAATCCCGCCGTAAACAAAAGACCCCGCTTTCGCGAGGTCTTTTCGTTCGGCTTACTTGGCAGCCGCCTTGGGGAGGATCTTGAACATCCCCGTTCCGCAGACGGCGCAGGTGCCCTTCATTGCGGGGCGCGTGCCGCCGCCCTTGGCCGGCATCTCAACCTGCTGCGCGTCCTTCATTTCGCGCTTATCCTTGCACTTAACGCAGTAGCCCATGACCGGTTCGGCCATAAGTAGCGAGTGTTAAGGAATTATGAACCTATCCACAGTATAGCAAAATAAGGTCAATTTTTCGAGGGGTCAGGCAAGCAAAAAACGAAAAAATGGCCTATTTCAGCCATTTTTCAGCCATCGGAAAACCGCCTATTTTCCCTTTTTTCGCCTAAAAATTTTTTCACGCGGGAAACGGCGTCCTGCTCGTTTTTGACCCATCGGATACGCTCGTCGCGCTTGAACCAGGTCGTTTGGCGCTTCGCAAAGTGCCGAGTATCCCGTTTGATCAGGGCCACGGCCTCAGCCAATGGGGTCTCGCCGCGCAAAAACATGCCCAACTGCCGATGTCCGAGGCCGGTCATGGCCGGAACCGACCAGCCGTACCGTTTTCCGAGGTGTTTTGCCTCGTCGAGCAGGCCCCGTTTCATCATTACGTCCACTCTGGACTCGATCCTGCGATAGATTTCCGGCCGCGGCCGCCTGATGCCGAGCTGAAGGACGTCGAACAGCGGCTCACCTCTCCCCTGTTCGACCGAAAACGGCCGTCCTGTCGCCTCGATGACCTCGAGCGCCCTTATAAGGTAGCGTCGGGTGTTCCTGGGGATGCGCCGGGCGTACGCCGGATCGCGCCGTTCGAGCATGGCCGCGAGCATGCCGGTCGTTTTGGCCTCCATCCGCTTCCGGAAGGCCGGATTCGGCGGCACGGCGGGGATCTCGAAATTGTCGACGACCGCCTTTATATAGAGACCGGTCCCGCCGACCAAAAACGGCACGCGCCCCCGCCTCGCGATCTCGCGGGCCAGGCGAACCACCGCCTCCTTGAATTCCGCCGCCGTGAAGGCCTTGGACGGCGGCAGGAAGGCCATCAGGTGATGCGGAATCCCCTTCACCATATACGCTCTTCGCTCTCCATTCTTCGTTCTTCGCCACTTCCCTCTCGGTATATCCGACCCGATCTCCGTCCCGCGATAAAACTGCCGAGAATCCGCGGAAATGATCTCCCCCTTGAACTGTTTGGCGAGCGCCAAAGCCAGGTCCGTCTTGCCGGAGGCGGTCGGACCGACGATGGCGATGAGTTTGGGGAGTCCCTGCATGCTCAAAAGTTAATGACCGGATGCTCGGGAGCAGTCGCGGAGATCTCGAATGACGCGGTCAAGGGCTCGTTCGGGGCGAACAGGACCGCGGCGTCGGCGAGGTCGAAGACGCCGTCGCCATCGTCGGCGTAGATCGCCGCATAGAGCGTCTCCCCGTCTTTGGTCTCGCGATTCAGGCCGAT
>JAVHQX010000191.1:0-7598 GCA_036171355.1 Patescibacteria group bacterium
CCTCATGATCGATGACATCCAGTTTCTGACCGGCAAGGACGGGACCCAGGAGGAGTTCTTCCATACCTTCAACGCCCTGCACCAGGACAACAAACAGGTGGTCCTGACCTCCGACCGGCCGCCGAAGCAGATTCCCGCGCTGGAACATCGCCTCGTCTCGCGCTTCGAGTGGGGAATGACCGCGGATATCTCCAGCCCTGACTTCGAGACCAGGATCGCCATCCTTGAGACCAAGTGCAAAGAGCGCAACTACGACCTCAGCTCGGAGATCATCCGCTACATCGCGACGGTCATCCAGTCCAACGTCCGCGAACTCGAGGGCGCTCTCAACAAGATCATCGCCTACCACCAGTTCAAGAACTCCAAACCGACGCTCGAGGCCGCCAAAGCGCTCCTTTCGAGCTTCGGCCCCGCCCAGAGCAAGAAGAACGTCACGGCCAAGCACATCATCAACACGGTCGCGCAGTATTTCGACGTCACCGTGCCCGACATGAGCGGAAAATGCCGCGAAAAGCGCCTCGCGTTCCCCCGCCAGATCATCATGTACCTCATGCGCGAAGAGATCCGTTCGTCGTACCCGTCGATCGGCCATGAGTTGGGCGGCCGCGACCACACCACGGCGATGCACGCCTACGAGAAGATCGGCCGGGAACTGGATTCCAGCCCGAAGCTCCGGCAGGACCTCGACCTCATCAAACAGCGTCTGTACAACACATAGGACGTGTGGAAAAGGTGGGGCCATCCGCGGGACGAAACAGGGATGACCGGTGGATGAAACCACGGGTGCCTCGCGGATGGCGGGGCGCCCCGTATTTTTTCCACGGCCCGCTCCCCAGGTAGTCCCCCCGAATGCACACGCTTCCACAGGCTCAGGCCGCGGAGCTGAGCGGAACGGGCCGACTTGTCCCCGCTATCCACTCGCCCACCACCACCACAATCGATTAATAACTCACTAGTGTTGTTACGTGATGAAGTTCTCGTGCACCCAGGAAAACCTGAACCAGGGACTCGCGATTGTCAGCCATATCGCGAGCAAGAACGTGAACCTTCCTATCTTGGGCAACGTCCTCATCAAAGGTGACGACAAGGTCCTGCATTTCATGACGACGAACCTGGAAATCGCGATCCGCTGCGTCGTCCGCGGCAAGATCGAGGATCAGGGTGAGTTTACCGTCCCCTCCAAGCTTTTCTCCGATTACGTTTCCTTGCTGCCGAAGGACCGCGTGGACGTCACCATGGAGGGAAACGCGCTCACGGTGGCGTGCGGTTCGTACCAGACGAAGCTGAACGGCATGCCGGCTTCCGAGTTTCCCTTGATTCCCACCATCGAGAGCCAGCAGAAGTTCGTCGTGAAGGTCGCCGACCTCAGGAAGGCGGTCGGACAGGTGTTGTTCGCCGTCGCGCCGAACGAATCGAGGCCAGAAATCAGCGGGGTCCTGTTCAAATTCAACCCTTCTGAAGCGGGTATCGAGCTCATCCTCGCCGCGACCGACAGTTATCGCCTCGCGGAACGCGCCATCAAGGTGAATACGGCGGGCAGTACGGCTATCAAGGAGCCCATGAACGTCATTGTCCCGTCGCGGACGGTCGCCGAACTTATCCGCATTCTGGGGGTTTTCAAGGAATCGCTGGAAAGCCCGGAGGAGATGGAGATCCACATCGGCGAGAACCAGATCCTGTTCTCCTATGACACGGTCGAGCTGATTTCCCGCACCATTGAGGGTAAATATCCGGATTATCGACAGCTTATCCCCGATCATTTCGAGACCGAGGTCGTGGTGACCAAGGACGAACTGGCCCGGGCCGTGAAGACCTCCAGCCTCTTCTCGCGGACCGGCCTGAACGACATCCATTTCATGTTCTCCCCGGAGTCGAGCATCAAGCTCTCGTCGACCAACAGCCAGACGGGCGAACACGCCGTGGACCTCGACGGCGCCATCCAGGGCAAACAGAACGCCATTACCGTGAATTTCCGCTATTTCCTCGATGGCGTGAACAATGTCGAATCCGACCACGTGATCCTTCAACTCATCGATGGCATGAGTCCGTGCCTGGTCAGGGGTTACGATGGCGCGCAGCCCATCAAGGAATACCTGTATATCGTCATGCCGATCAGGCAATGAGGGCGATCGGACGTAAAAACGGCCCTGGCCAGGGCCGTTTTTCTTTTTCACGATCAGCGGATGACGACGGGTATCGACTCGGTCCTTACGTCGCCTGACTGGAGCGTCGCCTCGACCGTCAGCCAGTAGCGATCGGGGTTGGGTGGCGTGGTCCAGATCATCGACATATTGGGAAGCGCGGGACGGTCGATGGATCCGATGAACTGCGCGGAGTTCCCGTTCGCGTCCCTGGCGGTCACGCGGATGCTCTGGATCGACAGCGGGTCGTCGATGTGGAAGCGGAGCGTGAACGGGAATTCGCCGCTGAAGATGCTTTGCTCGGAATACGGCGCGCTCCACTGGATGCCGAGCGGGCCCGGCTCCGCGGTGAGGTTCACCGTCACCGACGTCTGCGCCATGTTGCCGACGTCGTCGAAGGCCTTCGCGGTGAGCGTCCTGAAGCCTTTGGTGAAATGGTTGGGGATGGCGATGCGCGCGGGGGATGATTGCACGACCTCGCCGATGTATTCGCCGTCCATGAGGAATTCCACTTTCACGACGCCGCGACGCGACGTCGCGCTGACCGACGGGAGGAACGAACGCTCCGTGAGCGTCGAACCGTCAGCCGGCGAGAACAAGGTGATCTGCGGTACGTTCTCCGGCACGTGGACGTCATCGACCTCGGTCGGAGGCGGCGTGACGACCACGTGTTGAGCCTCGGCCCAGGCGGCCACGGGCGTTTCCCAATTCGTGAACTGCGGATCGGGCTCGGGATGTTCCGGGACCGGGCCGCGCGGATCGTTCTTGTCGACGAAGAACAGGATCGAATGCGGCACGCCGTAGCGGCGCTCTTCGACGTACTCGGGAGGCGTGAATTCCGTGGCGATCTTCCCGGTGATCCTGTCGACCTTCACGGTCACCTGCGAACTCTTTTCCCCGTCGAGCACCGGTTTTCCGGTGACGACCGGCGCGGGCGCGTCGAACCCCTCGACCGGCGTGCCGGAGAGGGCGTTGCGCATGAACTGGTTCCAGATCGGCGCGGCGATCTTGCTGCCGTCGGCCCCGGCCTTCATCTTCCCGCCGTTCGCGTCGCCGACCCAGACGCCGGCGACGAGCGACGGCGTATACCCTACGGCCCAGGCATCCTTGTAGTCGTTGGTCGTGCCGGTCTTTGCGGCGACGGGACGATCGGGAAGCGTCAGATAGTTTTTCTCGCCGAAGATGTAGGCGCGCGCGGAGTTGTCCGAGAGGATGTCGTTGATCTGCCGCGCGATCTCCTTGTCGAAAACGCGCTTGCCGGGGTTCTTCTCGCTTTCGTCCTTGAGTATCTTCCCGTCCTTGTCCCCGACCTTCAGGATCGCCTTCGTGGGCCTCCAGACGCCGTCCTGCGCGAAGGCGGTGAACGCGGAGACATGTTCGAGCGGATGGACCTCCGCGCCGCCGAGGACGAGCGAGAGGCCGAAGCGGCTCTTGTCGCCGAAGGTCGTGTAGCCCAGGCGCTTCGCGAAGTCCTGGAAGCCGTCGAGGCCCGTGAGATAGAGCACCTTCACGGCCGGGATGTTCAGCGAGCCGGCCAGGGCCTCCTTGAGCGTCACGAAGCCGCGTTCCTTGCCGTCGTAGTCGTTCGGGGAATACGGCACGCTCGTGGTGCTGAAGTCGGTCTTGATGTCCTCGACGACCGTGGAGGGCGTGTAGCCCTTCTCGAAGGCCGCGGCGTAGACGATCGGCTTGATGGACGAGCCGGGCTGGAGCCTGCCGAGGACGGCGTTATATTTGCCGTTGATGGATTCGTCGAAATAGTCGGCGGAACCGACCATGGCGAGGATGTCGCCCGTCGCGGGATCGATCGCGGTCATGGCGGCGGTGTTCGCATTCCATTTCTCGATGTCCGCGCGATGGTCCGCGATCGCGTCTTCGGCCATCTTCTGCTTGTCGACGTCGAGCGTCGTGATGACCTTCAGGCCGCCGCGCTCCACCATCTGCTCTCCGTATTCGTCGGCGAGCTGCTCTTTCACGTAGAAGACGAAATGCGGCGCGGTGATCGGTTCGCGTTTGGGCTGGATCCTCGCGAGGACGTCGTCCTTCTTTGCCTGCTCGGCCTCGTCGGCGGTCACGTAGCCTTCCGAAGCCATGGCGTCGAGGATGTAATGCTGCCGCGCCACGAGCTCGTCGCGGTGGTTGCCGTAAGGAGAGTAGTACGTCGGCCCCTTCGGGAGCGAGGCGAGCAACGCGGCCTCAGAAAGCGTCAGGTCTTTGGCGTTCTTGCCGAAGAACGTCTGGCTTGCGGATTCGACGCCGTAGGCGACCGATCCGTACGGAATCTCATTCAGGTACAACTTGAGGATCTGATCCTTGGTGAAGCGCCGCTCGATCTCGATCGCGAGGATGAGCTCCTTCACTTTCCGCGTGACCGTCTGCTCGTCGGAGAGGACGGACTTCTTGATGAACTGCTGCGTGATCGTCGATCCTCCCTGGAGCGGCCCGCTGCCGCGTTTGACGATATCGCGGAGGAGCGCCCGGAGCATGCTGCGGATGTCGAAGCCGCCGTGCTTGTAGAAATCGCGGTCCTCGGCCGCGATGGTCGCGTCCTTCACGTGTTTCGCCATGTCCGCGAGGTCGACGATCGTGCGCTTTTGCGCGCCGTGGATCTCATAAAGGATGTGCTGGCCGGTACGGTCGTAGATTTTCGTCGTCTCCGGGACGTTGCGCTGGTTGATGTTGTTCGGATCGGGAAGCTCCTTCGAGACCCAGGCGAAGAGGCCGATGACGGCGATGGTGCCCGCGAAGAACATCGAAACGCCGATGATCGCGATCCAGGAGATCACCTTCTTGAGACCCGGACCCTTGGGTTTCCCTGCGGATCCCGGACCTCCCTTTCTCCAAAAAAAACCCGTCCTGCCTGCGCGGCGGACGTGGTGGCCGAAATCGACGGGGCTGTTCGCCGGTCTGTTCACAATGCGTCAGTGATGAGCGTGGCGCCGAGCACGTTGGCGTCGTCGCCGAGCGTCGCGCGCACGATCGGCGTTTTCTTGAGTTCGGGATACACGATGCGGTCGCGGACGGAGGCGAGCGCCGGCTTCCAGAGGATGTCGACCGCGGCGATGGAGCCGCCGACGACGATGATATCGGGATTGAGGACGTGGATGACATTCGCGAGTCCCGCCGCGAGGCCGTCCGCCATGATGCGTATCGCCTTTTTCGCCTTGGCATCGCCGGATTTGGCCGCCTTTTCGACCTCCACGGGCTCCTTAGTCACGCCGGCGAGCGTCCGATACAGCCTGCGCATGGCGGAACCGGAGCCGTAAGCTTCGAAATGGCCAATCCGGCCGCAGCCGCAGCGCGCGGGGAACGCCGACACGACGGTCATATGGCCGACCTCGCCGGCCGCGTTATCCCGTCCGCGGTACAAGCGGCCGTCGATGACGATCCCGCCGCCGATTCCGGTCCCGAGCGTGATTCCGACGACCGAAGAAAACCGCTTTGCTGCGCCGAATTTTACCTCCGCAAGTGTAAAACAATGGACGTCATTGTCAACCCTTACCGGAACATGAAACTTTCGGCGCAGGATGGCCGCGATGGGCACGTTTTTGAAGTCAGCCGGGAGATTGGGACCTTGGCGATACACGCCCTTTTCATGGTCCACGATGCCGGCCATGCCGACGCCGATGGCTTTCACGTCCTTTTGCCAGACCGAACGGACGCATTTTACGATGTTTTCAAGCACGACGGCCTTCCCTCGGGAGGCCTCCGTGGGGATTTTCACGCTTGAGAGAAGCCTTCCCCGGCTTGAGACCGCTCCCGCGCGGATTTTCGTCCCGCCGACATCGAGGCCGATGATGGTGCGATTTGGCATAAGAAATGACGCGCGGACGCGCACCTTCTTTCCGTAGTATACAAGTTGCATCAATGAGCAGGAAGTGCTTAAATATCGACGATTAAAAGTGAAATACGGCCCGGTAGCCAAGTAGTAAGGCAGGAGTCTGCAAAACTCCTATGCGTGGGTGCAAATCCCGCCCGGGCCTCCACCCCAAAGCCCCGAAGGGGCGTTTTTGTTAGATAAGGGGGATTTGCACGGGCGCGAGTAGGCGCGAGCCGGCGAGCGCCGGTGCGCAGCGCCCCGGAGCCCGAGTCGGAGCGAGGGCCAAATCCCGCCCGGGCCTCCACCTGCTCGCTTCCGACGTGCGCTATCGCTCGGGCTCGTCCTGTGAGGACTCGCCCTCCCTGGCGCGCACGTCTCGCCGCGCTCCCCATTCCGCTTTCGCGGAACGGGGTACCCCATCGGAACGTGTGAACGGAACGGCCGCAAGGCTGTTTTTTGGTTAAGACGAGTGGTATTCTTCATTCGATTTCTATGGCCAAGTCAGCCAAAAATGTCTTCCTGATCATCGACGGGCACGCGCTTCTCCACCGCGCGTGGCACGCGTTGCCGTCCATGACGTCCTCGGACGGCACCGAAGTGCGTGGCGCGTACGGCTTCACGACGATGCTCCTCGGGGCGCTCAAGCAGTTCCACCCTAAGTACGTCGCGGTGACGGTCGACCTCGAGGGCGGCACGTTCAGGCATGAGCGCTACGAGGCATACAAGGCGACGCGCGCGAAGAGGCCCGACGAGCTGTACGCGCAGATCGATCACGTTCGCGATATCATGGCGGCGATGGGTGTGCCAGTGTATTCCGCGAAGGGGTTCGAGGCCGACGATGTCATAGGCACGCTCACGGCGCGCGCGCCGCAGGAGGACCCCGACGTCGAGTGCGTCATCCTGACCGGCGACCAGGACTCCTTCCAGCTCATCGACGAGCGCACCCGCGTGTATCTTCCGCGACGCCGGGAAGGCAAGACGGTCATGGCCCTCATGGGCAAGAGGGAGTTCCGTCAGGAGTTCGGCTTCGATCCGATCCAGCTCATCGACTACAAGGCGATCCGCGGCGACGCCTCGGACAACATCCCCGGCGTGAAAGGCATCGGCGACGTCGGCGCGACCAAGCTCATCCGGGACTTCGGGACCTTGCCGGGCATCTACGGCGCGATCGAGAAAAAGTCGAAGAAGGCGAAGACCATCCCCGAGAAGACCGCCGCGCTGCTCGTCGCGCAGAAGAAACAAGCAATGGTCGCGTACGACCTGTGCCGCATCCGGCGCGACGTGAAGTTCGATTTTTCCCTGAGCGATTGCGCCTTCGTACCGGTGACGCGCGACCGCGTCGCACGGGTGTTCACGAAGCTCGGCTTCATGCGCTTGCTGCAACAGATGCCGGCC
This sequence comes from Patescibacteria group bacterium, assembly GCA_036171355.1. Lineage (GTDB taxonomy): Bacteria > Patescibacteriota > Patescibacteriia > SG8-24 > SG8-24 > JAHFIW01. The sequence goes on from JAVHQX010000191.1 coordinate 7,357, forward strand.
GCGAAGACCGAGGCGGGCCCGGCGACCGCGAGCCTTTTCGCGGCCGCGGAGACGAAGGCGACCGGGAACGTGAAGACGGTCGCCGATCTCAAGACGCTCGACGCGATGCTCGCGAAGATCGGCAGGGCGTCGTCTTTCGCGTTCAGGACGGTCGCGGCGGACGGCGACATCGTTTCGCCAAAACTGCTCGCGCTCGGCATGACCGACGGCCACACGCTGGTCGGGCGTGACGGCGTGACCGA
>JAVHQX010000192.1:0-1628 GCA_036171355.1 Patescibacteria group bacterium
GGAGGCGACATCCGGCCCGCGGACCGGCGCGGCACCATCGGAAAGCATCGCGCCTGATTCGGCCGATGCTCGCGAAATCACGGTGACCGCGACAAACTTCGCCTTCTCGCCGAGCGAGATCAGGGTCACGAAAGGCGAAAAGATCAAGCTGACGCTCGTGAACCGCGGCGGCACGCACGGCATCGGCATCCCGGCATTCAACGTGAGTCTCAGGCCGGGGCCGGGAGGGACGGCGAGCGCCGTCTTCATCGCTGACCAGGCCGGCAGCTTCCCGTTCTTCTGCAATGTCTTCTGCGGCGAAGGCCATCGCGACATGCACGGCACACTCATTGTGGAATAAAAGATCGGGCGCAGAGAACAAAGAACGGGAAACGAAGACTGAAGATTGGGGACGCCGGCGATCGTACGGCGTCTCTTTTTTCGTTCTCCGTTCTCCAGTCTTCCTTCTCCGGTCTTTAGTCCGGACTCTTTACGCCCTCGTCTCCCTTTGCTAAGGTTCGCCGTCGCACCTTCACCTTCAGGGAGGCTCGTCATGGAATGGCGGACGATTGAACGCCCCGGTCACGAGAAGTGGTACGACTTCGGTTCGACCGAAGCGTTCTACCAGTGCAACAGGTTCCTGCAGGCCAAAGAATAAGGCGCGGCACGGGCCGTCCGGACTCACGGACGGCCCTTTTCTTTTCGGAAAAATGCTGCTAGCCTAGCCAAGTTATCACGATATGCGCGACGCGATCATCATCCGCACCAACGAGATCTGCCTCAAGGGGGGCAACCGGGGCATGTTCGAGAAACGGCTCGTGGACGATGTCCACGACCGCCTCGCGCGCGTCGGCGGATTCGCCGTGCAGCGGCACCAGGGGAACGTCATCGCCGTCCATGACGGTCCGCTCTCCGACGCCCAGATCGAAGAATGCCGTGCCGCGCTGCGGACCGCCTTCGGCATCGCCTGGATCGTCTTCGCGTCGAGAGTGCCCAAGGACATCGATGCCGTCGCCGCCGCCGCGGAGGAAGCGATCCGCGCGAAGGCCCCGACGACCTTCAAGGTGTTCGCCTCGCGCAGCGACAAGACCTTCCCGATGGATTCGCAGGAGATCGCGCGCGAGATCGGCGGACGCCTTCTCGATGCCGTCTCCGGACTCTCCGTTGACGTCCGCGAACCGGCGACGCGGGTGATGATCGAGATCGGCAAGGAATGCGCCTACGTTTCCGCCGACCGCGAAGAAGGCGCGGGCGGCCTGCCGGGCGGCGTCGCCGGCAAGGTGGTCGCCATGCTGTCCGGCGGCATCGACTCACCGGTCGCGGCCTGGAAACTGATGCGCCGCGGCTGCACGCCCGTCTTCGTCCATTTCCACAGCTATCCTTACGTCGGACGCGCGTCCATCGACAAGGTGGCGCGACTCGCCGCGCGGCTGGACGCATACGCCGGCGGTTCGACGCTGCATCTTGTGCCCATCGGCGACGCCCAGCGCGAGATCACCGTGAAGGCTGACGAATCCTGCCGCATCCTCCTGTACCGCCGGCTGATGCTTCGCGTCGCGGAACGCATCGCGCGCCGGGAAAGGGCGCTGGGAATCGTCACGGGCGACAGCGTCGGGCAGGTCGCTTCGCAGACGCTTGAGAACATCGCC
>JAVHQX010000193.1:0-1619 GCA_036171355.1 Patescibacteria group bacterium
GCAGGTCTCTCTCGAGTTCAACGACGAGGGCAAGAAGCTCTTCGCGGACATCACCGAGCGTAACGTCGGCAAGCCGGTCGGCATCTTCCTCGACGGTAATCCCATCAGCGTGCCGACGGTCCAGGAGGCCATCCGCGAAGGCCAGGCCGTCATCTCCGGCAACTTCACCATCAAGGAGGCCAAGGACCTCGTCCGCCGCCTGAACGCCGGCGCGCTCCCCGTGCCGATCACGCTCGAAAGCCAGCAGTCGGTCGGCGCCTCGCTCGGCCAGGAATCGCTCGACAAGAGCCTCCACGCGGGCCTCATCGGCTTCATGGTCGTGGCGGTGTTCATGCTGCTCTACTACCGCCTGCCAGGCCTCATCGCCATCCTCGCGCTCAGCCTCTACACCGGGATGAACCTCGCGCTCTACAAGTTGATTCCCGTGACGCTGTCCCTCTCGGGCATCGCGGGCTTCATCCTTTCCGTCGGCATGGCGGTCGACGCCAACGTGCTCATCTTCGAGCGCATGAAGGAGGAGCTCCTGCGCGGCCGCACGCTGCAGTCGGCGATCGACGAGGGTTTCAAGCGCGCCTGGAACTCCATTCGCGACTCGAACTTCACGACGCTGATCTCGTGCGCGATCCTGTTCTACACCAGCTCGAGCCTCATCAAGGGCTTCGCGCTCAACCTCGCGATCGGCGTGCTCGTGTCCATGTTCTCGGCCATCACCGTGAGCCGCACGCTCCTGCGCCTCGTTTCCGGCTGGAAGCCCCTGCGCTCGACGTTCCTGTACATGCCCGGCCTGCACGGCGCTCCGAAGGCCGCCGAGGCCAAGGAGGGGAAGAAATAGCCTGATCATCCCGATACCCCTATGACGCTTCCTATCATCAAGTTCCGCAACATCTGGTTCACGATCTCAGGCCTGCTCATCGCCGGCAGCATCGTCGTCCTGCTGGCGTACCCGCTGAAGTTCGGCATCGACTTCACCGGCGGTTCGTTCATGGAGGTCGCGTTCTCCGGGACCCGGCCGGAGCCCGCGGCGGTCGGCGAGGCGGTCACTGCGCTGGGGCTCGGCGAGTCGGTCGCCCAGACCGTCGGCGACAAGGAGATGATCATCCGCCTCAAGACGCTCGACGAGCCGACGCACCAGAAGGTGCTGAAGGAGCTCGGCGACAAGTTCGGCGGCATGACCGAGAGCCGCTTCGAGTCCGTCGGTCCGACGGTCGGCGACGAGCTCCGCAAGAAGGCGTTCTGGTCCATCACGCTCGTGCTCCTCGGCATCGCGCTCTACGTGTCCTACGCCTTCCGCAAGGTGTCGCGCCCGGTCGCGTCGTGGAAGTACGGCCTGATCACGCTCATCGTCGGCCTCATGCACGACGTGTTGCTGCCGGTGGCCGCGTTCGCGCTCCTCGGCAAGTTCGCGCTCGCCGAGGTGAACTCGTCGTTCGTCGCCGCGGTGCTCACCGTCCTCGGCTTCTCGGTCCACGACACCATCGTGGTGTTCGACCGCATCCGCGAGAACCTCATGAAGACCGGAGGCGCGTTCGAGGAGATCGTCGAGCGCGGCGTGAACGCGACGCTGTCGCGTTCCATCAACACCTCGCTCACCGCCTGCCTCCCGCTGATCTCCATCTACG
>JAVHQX010000194.1:0-7485 GCA_036171355.1 Patescibacteria group bacterium
TTGAGGCTCTGCGGCTTGCCGAGCGTGCCGAGGATGCAATCGGTGACGTCCTCGACCGACTTCTCGATGCCGGTGCCGATGTTGTAGGTTTCGCCGATCCTCCCCTTCTCAAGGATGAGGTCGACCGCGGCGCTGTGGTCGTCCGCGTGGATCCACTCGCGGCGGTTCTTGCTGCTCTTGAAAAGCGGCAGCTGCTTGTCCTCGAGGGCGTTCGTCGAGAACAACGGGATCAGCTTCTCCGGGAACTGGTACGGCCCGTAGTTGTTGCAGCAGTTGCTGATGGTCACCGGGATTCCGAAGGTGTGGCCGTAGGCCATGACCAGGTGGTCGGAGGCGGCCTTCGAGGCGCTGTACGGCGTGCGCGGCTTCTTCGGCTCCTCTTCGGTCCAGGACCGCGGCTCGTCGAGCCCGAGGTCGCCGAAGACCTCGTCGGTGGAGATGTGATGGAAACGGACGTTGCCCGCGCGGCGGCAGGCCTCGAGCAGCACGTGCGTGCCGAGGACGTTGGTGCGGACGAACACGCCGGGATCGAGCACGCTGCGGTCGTTGTGCGTCTCGGCCGCGAAGTTCACGACGGCGTCGATGCCCTTGAGCGCCGCGTCGACCGCCGCGGGATCGCCGATGTCGCCTTTCACGAAACGGTAGCGCGGGTTCCCCTCCACCTCGCGTAGGTTCTCGAGATTGCCGGCATAGGTGAGTTTGTCGAAATTGACGACCTCGACGTCGTCATGGGTCCGCAGCAGGTGGCGGACGAAGGTCGAGCCGATGAAACCTGCGCCGCCGGTGACGAGGATCCTTTTCATACCTTGGCGTTTAGCAGCGCCGCCATCTCGCGGGCGGCCTTATCCATCTCCTCTTTCGAAACCGCCTTCTTCGGCCAATGCGCCAGGCCGTCGCCCTCGAAGCGCGGCATGACGTGGACGTGCGTGTGCATGATGACCTGCCCGGCGGCCTTGCCGCAGTTGATGCCGACGTTGTAGCCATCCGCGCCCGTGACCTTGAGCGCGGCGTCGCCGACCCTGCGCACCACGCGCATGACGGCGGCCATGGCGTCATCCGGGGTCGCGGCGCAATTATCGAAATGGACGCGCGGCACGACGAGCGTGTGGCCGACGTTCACCGGCTGGATGTCGAGAAACGCAACGACGTCGGCGTCCTCGTAGACCTTCGACGCGGGGATGTCGCCCTTGGCGATCTTGCAGAACAGGCAATCGGTCATATGTCTTCGGGCAACGGCGCGGAAGCGCCGGCGAACAGCAGGCCGACGACCCCGGCGATGAACGCGGAGAGCCGCCAGCGGGCTTCGGGAACGGGACCAAAATAATACCACGACGCCCAAAACGCAAATACGGCGGCGGCGAGGCCTGCGGCCGCGAAGAGCGCCTGCTGGCGGCGGCTGCGCGGTTTCGGCGAGACGTCGACGAGCGACAGGGCCCCGGTCGCGAGCAGCAGGACCACGACCGCCTGGGGGGCGACGGCGCTCGCGACGAGCCCCGGACTGAAAAACTCGGCCGCCGCGACCGTCAGCGCGAAGCCGGCCGCCGCGACGAACGCGACGGTGCCGGCGTCCGCCACGTACGGCAGGACGGACCTCAATCCCTTACGGAGGGCTTCGGCTGATTTTTCCAGAACCGTGCGCATGGCGTCGCCTCTTATGAGTGAAAAGTGAAAAAGGCGGCAAAGCGGCATAGTCGGTGATTCCCGGCACATCCTTACCCTGCCACTCTACCACTCTACCACTTTTCCGCTTTATCGCTTTTTACGGCGGCGATTCGCCGTAGACCTTGCCGTCCTTCAGGACGGCGGGGGGCTGTTTGGCCGTGCCGAACGCGGAGAACAGCAGCGGCAGCGCGTTGCCGATCGTCACCGGCTGCCGGCGCAACGAGAAGGTCAGCGAGGCGAGTTTCAGGGAATGCCGCGTCTCCGCGATGCCCGGAGCGCCGATCGCGAACCGGTAGGCACCGTCTTTGGTCTTGGCCAGCATGCGCGCATCGAAGGTGACCGTCGCGACCTCCAGGCCGCCAACGGTTCTCGGCGGCTCATACGCGGCAAGGATGAAATCGACGCCGCGCGCATCGAGGTCCTGCGGGGTCGTGTACCACTCCGTCCTGAGCGGCAACGGATCGAAATACTCGTCCTTGGAGAACGCGAACAATCCGTCGGTGTCCAGCCGGACGTCGCGCTTGGGTGAGGCTATCGCCGCGAGGCCTCCGCCGGGCGTCTGCTGCACGTAACGGACGTTCGGCTGCTCGATCGCCACGCGCTTGCCGGCAACCGCGAGCGCCTGCACCGATTCGGCATGGGCCGTCCGCGCCACCACGCGCTTGCCGTCGGTGAAGACCGTAATCGGGGGCGTGCTGTCGCTGTAGCCGACGTGGTCGCCAAGGTAGAGGGAATCCTGGAAGACGAGCTTGCGCTGGCGGGTGAGGATGCGCCGGATGAAGACGTCGGCCGGCGCGGTGAACTCGATCGTGTAAACGCCCTCCTCGGGCGAGACGAGCGAAAGCGGGATCGTGCGGAGCTTCGAGGAACGCTGGTCGTCCGTCGTATTGCCGTCGTCGGGCAGGATCGTCCGCGCGACCGGCTCCGCGGCGTCGTCCTTGTAGACCGAGACGATCACGGGGTCGGCGCCCGCCTGGCGGTTCATGTCCTGGATGACGAACGCGACGTTGAGCGGTTCGTCCTTCACGTAGGTCAGCATCCGGTGATGGCCCCGCAGGGAGACGCCGATCTCGCGTCCCGCGGCGGCGGGAACGTAGTCCGGCATACGGAACGGCATCGGCGCGCGGGTCCCGTACGTCGCGACCTTCGCGAGCGCCGGCGGGTCGCGGAAGAAGTCGTCCACCGACGCGTAACGGTCATGCCGCTCATACAGCGCGAGCGATCCGCTGGTCACCCGCTTCCACGGCAGCGCGTCGATCATCAGGCTCTCGAGCAGGCGGACATCATACTGCTCGTCGAGGGCGGAGGACAGCGCGCCGACCTCGACCGCCGGGTGCCCGGAGTTCTCGTACGCGAGCGTCACGGTGATCGTATCGAAGCGCGACGGCGGCGTGAGATCGACGAAAACGGGCTCGTCGGTCATCTGCGTCCGCGGCGTCCCGTCGGTCGCGCGTTCCGCCGGCGAGAGGCGCTCGGAGGGCTTCGGCTCGGAAACGTACGGGGTCGGCCTCACGAAGTCCGTCGTCACGATGAGGCGGCCGTCCGGCACGAACGCCCGCGTGAACAGGAAACCGAGCGCGGCGACGAAGGCGGCGGCTGCGGCTATCCTGACGGCGATCGTGAACGCGGGATGGTCGGGACGCATGGGAGGGGGCGAGGATGCAAGTATCAGGGCACGGGGGTCAGTAGACAGTTTTCAGTTATCAGTTGTCAGTGGTCAGTTTTTGGGAACAGGTGCGCCGACATCCGTCGTCTTACCTCTTTCATCTTCCGCCCCCTTTACGGCCGGCAACGCGTACAAGGTCTCTTCGCCGAAGGTCTCGACGGGTTCGATGGTAAGGCCGAGCGGCGGGAGCTTTTCGGTCCGGAGGAAGGCCAGATCCTTTTCCGGGAAGGTGATGCCGAAATAATACAGCGACGCGAAACGCCTGAGCGTGACAAGCGCGGCGTACGTGGAGTCGGCGCGGAGCGGCGTGATTACCGGGCGGTCCGACCACACGTACTTATCGGCGCGATCGACGATGACGATAGAGGAGTCGGGCGTCTTGGCGACGATCTCGCGCACGATCGCGTCGTAGCGGATGAGCTCGGCGCGGACCGTCAGAAGGCCCTCGCCGTTCCCCCAGAAGACGTCCGTCGCCGAGGAGGCCGCGGCGAAGACGAACGCCGCGGCGAGCCAGGCCGCCGCCGCTCGCCGCGAGAGGCGCTCGGTCGCGGCGGCCGCGAGCCAAGCGACCGGCACCGTCGAAAAGACGAAAACGGGGATCCAATAGCGCAAGTACGACGAACCGATCGTCACCGCGTCGGGATCCGGGTTATCCTGCACGCGCCAGCTGCCGTAAAAAAGGATCAGCCAGAGGGTCACGGCGACGGCCGTCGCGGCGTAAGCCTTCGCGGCGTGACTCCACGGTTGCCGCGCGCGCCGACGCGACAGCGCATACGAAGCGACGCTGCAGGCGACGAGGACGGACCACCACCAGAAGAACGCGATGCCGTACGTCCAGAAATTGGCGAGCGCGGTCCGCGGCGCGAAACCGAGCGGGAAGAGCAACGGGCGGAGCGGTCCGAGGAGCGCGTTCCCGAGACCCTGCGGGAGCTCGCCTGTCGGCACGGAAACGCCGCTGCCGTAGCCGGTCGCGAACGGGCTGCCGTAGATGGCCTGGTTCATGATGAGCAGGGGCGCGAGAGCGGCCGCAGCCGTCACGGCGAACGCCGCGAGCCTCCCCCACGGCACGCGCTTGCGGCAGACGGCGATGAGGATGAGCGCTCCGAGGATCAGCCAATAGGCCTCCGCCATGCGGACCGCGACGGCTGCCGCGAGGAGGATGCCGGCGATGGCTCCGTCGGCGAGGCGCAGGAGGCGCGCGCCTTCGATCTCGCGGCGCTCCAAGGCGGCGAAAATCGGCGCGCCGAAGAACATCGCGACGGAAAAGATGACGAACGCGGCGAAGAGGACGTTCGGCTGCAGCGTCCGCGACGACGCGTACCACCAAGCCGGCTGCAGCAGGAGCGCCGCGCCGGCGATGATCCCCCCGCGGCCGCCGAGCCAGCGTGACGCCAGCCAGGCGAAGGCCAGGGCCGCTGCGACCGCGAAGACGGGCGTCAGAAACGGGATGACGCCCGCGCCGAACGCCGCGGCGACGCCGCCGTACAAGATGGGCAGACCGATGAATCCGCCGGGGACGAGGAAATTGTCGACCACGCGCACGCTCCGGGGATGGACCGCCTCCTCCTTGAGCACGAGGTTGAGGGGTTCCAAGTACCACAAGGAACCGGTGCTCGCGAAATGCCGACTGAAATAGGCGTTGGACGCCTCGTCGGGCGAATTGTAGCGGTGCGGGGCCGTGAGCGGCAGGAACGCGTACGCCGCGAAGAACGCGAGGCTGGCGGCTGCGACCGCCGCGAACCGCAGGAGGGATCGGCGCGGGAATTGCATGGGATTCACTTGATCCGTGAAAGGATGCTCACGATGGCGAAGGTGAGTGCGAGACCGAGGGTGCCGGTCGAGAGGTCGATGAGCAGGTTCACCTTGAACCACAAGGCGAGAAGCAGCAGCATGATGCCGCATACCTCCGATACCATCTTGATCTTCCCCCAGATGTTGGCGGGCTCGATGCGGCCGGTCTTCCTGTTGCGATGCCAGCCCGCGGCGATCATGAACGCCTCGACGCCCAGGAGTGCCATGCCAAGGATGAAGTTGATGTGATCGAGCACGATGACGAACAACACCGAGCCGATGAGGAGCTTGTCGACCAGCGGATCGTACACGATCCCCCACTCCGTCACCTGCTTGCGGACGCGCGCGAGCGAACCGTCGAACCAGTCAGTGAGCGCCGCGAAGAGGAACAGGGGCACGCCGACGGCGTAGCGTTCGGCCGAAAGGAAATAGAGGACGAACGGGATGAGCATGAGCCGCAGCACCGTGAGGTGGTTCGGACGGACGGCGCGGGGCACGAGCGGCTCGATCGTCGCGGCGAAAAGACGGTCGCTCGGGTACAGGACGATGCTCGCGTTCCACCGGTCGTCTGGCATACGGGATAATGCTACACTGCAAGCGATGCAAACGCGTTCGCTGGCCAAGCATACCGCATTTCTCAGCGTTTTTACAGCCGGAGCCGTCGCGGCGCTTTTCGTGCCGTCCTTGCCCGTTCGGGCGGTTCTGACGGCCATTTTCTTCGTGGGAACCGGGGTTCTCGCCGGCAACGTCCTCTTCGCGGGGGAAGCCTGGCCCTGGCGTTCGTTCCTGGGCGCGCTGTCCACGGCGGCCGCGACCATGGTCGCCGGAAGCGCGGTCTATTACCTCTACCGCCTCGACGCCGCCGCGACCGCCGCGGTCATCGTCGCCGTGGCGGCCGCGGCCTGGACGGTCATGGCGCTCGGCCGGAAGAAGCCGAAGTTGTTCCATGCGGAGACCTCGCCGCGCGAACCCCCGCCGCTCGCGATCGCCGCCCATCCGTTCCGCGCCGCGGCAGGCGCCTTCGCCGCCGCGGCGCTCCTCGCCGCCGGCGGCTACGCGTTCGCCGTCCTGCGCGCCGCGGCGACCGACATGTCCATCCGGTCCCCATGGGACGTCGTGCCCAGGATGTTCTTCATCCTGTTCTTCGTGGTCGCGCTCGGCGTGCTGGCCTCGGCGCTGGGCGGTTTCGCTCCCCGCCTCGCGCTCCTGCCCGCTACCGGCCTCGCGCTCCTCGCGGCCGGCGTCGCCGCGTCGGTCTACGCCGTGGGTTACGGCTTCGACCCGTTCATCCACCAGGCGACCGAGACGGCCATCTTCCAGGCGGGGTTCATCGACCCGAAGCCGCTGTACTATGTCGGGCAATACGCGTTCGTGACGATCCTGGCGCGGCTGCTCGGCGGCGAGGTCGTCGCCGTCGACACGTGGCTCGTACCCGCGGCCTTCGCGCTCGTCGTGCCCTGCGCCTATTGGAGCCTGCGCAAGGCGTTCGATTTCCCTCCGTCCGCCGCCGCCGCGGCCGCCGCGTCGGTCATCCTCCTGCCGCTCGCGTCGTTCGTCGCCACGACGCCGCAGGGGCTCGCGAACGCGTTGTTCCTCATGACGGTCTTCCTGGCCCTTCCCGCCGTGGTCGCCGGAGCCTTCCCGCGGCCGGTCCTCTTCCTCCTGGCCGCCGCCGCGACGACCGTCCATCCCCTCGCTGGCATCCCGCTGCTCATCTTCGCGACGCTCGTCACCTACCTCACCGCGTTCGAACGGACGAAGGGCGTCGGCGAAGCAGCGCGCTGGATCGTCCTTGTCGAGCTCGCGTTGGCGGGGTCGGTCGCGCTGCCCGTGGTGTTCATCCTGAACTCGGCGGTCTCGGGCATCGGCGTCGGCATCAACGTCGAAGCGCTCCGTTCTCCCGCGGTCCTGTTCGAAGATCTGCAGACGACGCAGGTCGCGACGCGGAAGTTCATGGCCGTGTACGATTTCGTGTACTCCTGGCGCGCCTGGGCCTCCGTCGCGCTCATCGGAGCGGCATTGGCCGGACTCGTCGCCGCATGGAGGCGATTCCGCACCGGCCTCGTCTACGCCGTCGCGGCTCTGGTCTTCTTCGTGAACTACGTCCTGCTCAAATCGGTCGTGAAGTTCCCCTTCCTGATCTCCTACGAGAGGTCGAATTACGCCGACCGCATCTTCGACCTCACCCTCTTCGTGTTCGCGCCGATGGCCGCGGTCGCCCTGGCCGCGCTGCTCGCGCGCATCAACCGCTCCTTCCCCGCGCTGCGCGTCGTCGCCGCCGTGCTGCTCGCGGCCTTCATGACGAGCTCGGTCTACCTCGCCTATCCGCGGCGCGACAAATACGAAAGCAGCCGCGGCTGGTCGAC
>JAVHQX010000195.1:0-7450 GCA_036171355.1 Patescibacteria group bacterium
GGAACAAGGCAAGCAATTGGAACATGACGTCCCCCTCGAGTCCGTCCGTCGAAGGAACGGGTCTCCGGATTTCCTATCATGACGGACGGAAAAAGAAAAACCCCGTGCAACGATGCACGGGGCCGTGTCAGGCAGCCGGCCGGGGGCCGAAGAGCTTCTCGAGCTCGCCGGATTCCACGGTCTCCTGTTCGAGGAGCATGGCCGCGAGCGCGAGGAGCTTGTCCTTGTGCTCCTGGATGAGCTCGCGGACGCGGGCGCGCCTGGCCTTGAGGAGCGAGTCCACGGCCGCGTCGATCCGCGATGCGGTCGTCGCGCCGAAGTCCTCCTCGCTGTGTTCGAAGATGAAACCGCGCTCCTTGTCGCCGAACGTGCGCAGGCCGAGGTCTTCGGGACCCATGGCGTAGTCGGTGATCATCGCGCGGGCGATGGCCGTCAGACGCTCGTAGTCGTTCCGCGCGCCGGTGGTGATGTCTTCGCCGAGGACGAGCTCCTCGGCCATGCGCCCTCCGTAGAGGACGTCGATCTGGGCGAGCAGCTGGTTCCGGCGGAAGAGCTTCACGTCCTGCGTCGGGAGCGACCAGGTGAGGCCGAGAGCCTTGCCGCGCGGGACGATTGTCACGCGATGCACGGGATCGGCGTCCGGAGTGAGCCAGCCGACGAGGGCGTGGCCGGATTCGTGGTGCGCGACGACGTTCTTCTCCGCCTTGGAGAGGATGTCGCCCTTCCGTTCGGGACCCATGAAGATCTTGTCCCTCGCGTATTCGATGTCGGCCATCGAGACCTTGTCCTTGTTGAGCTTGGCGGCGTAGAGCGCCGCTTCGTTCAGCAGGTTCTCGAGGTCGGCGCCGGTCATGCCGGTCGTGCCACGGGCGGTCACGACGAGGTCGACGTCGGCAGCGAGCGGGATCTTCTGCGAGTGCACCTTGAGGATGTCCACGCGGCCGTTGATGTCCGGACGCGGGACGACGACCTGGCGGTCGAAGCGTCCCGGCCTGGTGAGCGCGGAATCAAGCGTCTCGGGGCGGTTGGTCGCGCCCATGACGATGATGCCTTCGTTGGCGGAAAATCCGTCCATGGCGATGAGCAGCTGGTTGAGGGTCTGCTCGCGTTCGTCGTGGCCGCCGCCGGTGGTGAGGCCGCCGCGCTTCTTGCCGACCGCGTCGAGCTCATCGATGAAGATGATGCACGGACGCTTCTTCCGGGCCTGTTCGAACAGGTCGCGGACGCGCGATGCGCCGACGCCGACGAACATCTCGACGAAGCTCGAGGCGTCCGCCGTGAAGAACGGCACGCCGGACTCGCCGGCGACCGCCCTCGCGAGCAGCGTCTTGCCGCAGCCGGACTCGCCGATGAGCAGGATGCCCTTCGGGACGCGTCCGCCCAGCTTCATGAACCGCGAAGGGTTCTTGAGGAACTCCACGAGGTCGCGGCATTCCTCCACCGCTTCGTCGACGCCGGCGACGTCCTTGAACGTCACCTTGCCTTCGGTGTGGAGGGTCGCCTTGCTCGCGAGCGCCTTCTGGATCATGCCGCCTCCCCCGCCCGCGTTTTTCATGGCGCGGAAGAGGAAGAGCAGCAGCAGGACGGGGATGCCGAGCTTCAGGAGAAGCATCAGCATGTTGCCGGTCTGCGGCGGGGGCTCCTCGCGGTACGGGACGTGGTGCTCGCGCATCACGCGCGTGAGCTCGGTCCGATCGGTCGTGTACGCGGTGATCGTGCCGCGGGATGTCGTAGCTCCCCGGACGTGATCGCCGCTGATCATGACGCTGGCGACATCTCCCGTTTCGACGCGGGTGATGAACTCGCTGATCGAGAGTTCCTGGGTCTGCGTCCCGGCCGGATTCATCATCATGAATGCCGCCAGGACCGCCCCAAGAATGAGCAGCCAGATCAAAAACATGGACTTTCCACGCATGATGATCTCCTTCAGATGTCAAAAGACCGCAGAGACAACCGCGGACGGTGTCCTAGCCACCTTAGCAGACGTTACGGAATATGCAACGCTGCCGCCCCGCACCCGGCGGTCACTGGGCGGCGTTTTTCAGACGGAAGAAAATCCGCTCATTATAGCGGAGATCGACGTATTCCAGGCTTGGACGGCGGTTGCCGATCTTCTCCTTGAGGACGATTGCCAGCCGTTCCGCCTGCACGTCGAACGGCGTGGCGGTGGCGAGGAAGACATGCCAGTCCCCCGCCATGGTCGCGTCGACGGAATCCGAGGTCTCGTCGGGAACGAACCATCGGACCGCCTCGCCCGCGATGTCGGGAAGGCGCCCGCTGGCCTGCAGCACCAGGCCGACGGTCGCGGCGGAGAACGCCTTGCTGCCGGGACGCCAGGCGTCCCTATGCTGGTCGTCGGGCCGGCGGTCGAGGATGAGCGGCCAGGCGTTCTTGGGCGCCTGGGGCGCGTCATCGCCGGGTTTCACGGCGGCTGATGACCCTTCCTTTTTCGTATCCGTCGTCCCTGCTGGAGGTGGCGTCGTGGGTTTGTCCTTGGCGGGCGGAACGTCCATCGATTCGGCGCCGAGGCCCTGTACCCGGACGGCGTTCAACCCGGGCGGCAGGTCGCCCATGAGCGCGATTTCTCCGCCGGAGAGCTCGCGGACGACGAAGCCGGAACCGTCGAGCGAGAACAGCCTCCCGTCGTGTTCGCATACGGCCTTCATCGTCTTCTCTCGGACGGTCACGACGATCGTGCCGGGCAGTTTCTTCCTGATGTCGACGCCGTCGAGGAACACCGCCTGGTCGACGGCTTGTTTCGCGGCCTCCTCGCCGAACACGAGGATGTTCCGCTTCGGGAACACGAGCAGCGTCCTTCCGCCGGCGTACGCCTCGAGCGCGGTCCGCACGGTCTCCTCCGTCGGGCCGGACGCCCCCTGGATGTCGAAAGCCGCGATGCGGAGCGCCGGACTCCAGAACAGGTACCAGAGCGCGCCGATGGCCGCGATGCCGAGCGCCGCGAGAAATACGGCGCGTTTCGGGATGCCGGCCGACGGGCGGCGCAGGGCGCGGGATCCTCTGCGCCTGACGACGCGGGCGCCGGCGTTGGGAAACAAAGGATTGCCGTACCGCTGGCGATGGAAGTCGCGGACGAATTTCCTCGTTCGAGAATGGCGCCATGGCGTCGTCATGCGCGTCGAGACCGGGTTTTCGTCGGAGGTTCGTACGACCGGACGAGCTTCCTTTTGGCGTCGGCCGCGGCCGTTGCGAGCCCGATGAGCCGGTCGAGGAGGGCCGGGTACGAAAGTCCGCTCGCCTCCCAGAGCTTCGGGTACATGCTGATCGACGTGAAACCCGGAAGGGTGTTGATCTCGTTCACGACCACGTCGAGGGACTCCGTGCTCACGAAGCAGTCGACCCTGGCCATGCCGTATGAATGCAGCGCGGAGAACGTATCGGTCGCGTGCCGGCGGATGCGGTCGGTGAGCGTCTTCGGAAGGTCGGCGGGGATGACGGTCTTCGACCGGTCGTCGACGTACTTCGCGGCGTAGTCGTAGAACTCGTTTGACGGGACGACCTCGCCGAGGACCGAGGCCTCGGGTCCGGCGCCGCCGAGCACCGCGCATTCGATCTCACGCGCCTTCGGCACCGCCTTCTCGACGATGATGCAGGAATCGAAGGTGAGCGCGAGCGTCACGGCGTCTCCGAGTTCGCGCAAGTGGTGTGCCTTGGAGATGCCGACCGACGACCCGAGGTTGGCGGGCTTCACGAAGCACGGGAATCCGAGCGTCCTGGCGATACGGTCCGTGAGGCCTTTCCTATCGGTTGCCCATGCCTCCGGGCCGAAATCGATGAAGGGTACGATCGGGATGTCCGCCTGCGCGAGCAGCCGTTTCTGCACGACCTTGTCCATGCCGACGGAGGAACCGAGGACGCCCGAGCCGACGTAGGCGTGGTCCGCGAGCTCAAGGAGCCCCTGGAGGCAGCCGTCCTCGCCGTAGGTGCCGTGGATGATCGGAAAGACGACGTCGATGCGTTCGGCGGGCTGGCCGGCCGCGTCGAGGAGATGACGGACCGAAGGATCGGGGACCAGGTGGCGGCGGGCGCCTTTCGCGGGCTTCTTCGCGCCGTTTCCCGGCATAATCGACGGGTCGACCGTCCATCGGCCTTTCTTGTCGATGCGGACCGGGACGACATCGTATGTGTTCCGGTCGAGCGCGGCAGCGATGGACGCTGCGGACCGGACCGAGATCTCGTGTTCGCCGGAGCGGCCGCCGTAGAGCAGGATGAGCGAAAGTTTGCGGGGCATAATGGTCAGGCGACGAGGATGCGCGGGATGAGCGGGTTGATGCGGGTGACGATCTCGTAGTTGATGGTGCCGGCGGCCGCGGCGAGATCCTCCGCGGAGAGGACGTCGCTCCCCTGCCGGCCGATGATGGTCGCTTCGTCCTCGATCTTCACGCCGGGGATGTCGGTGACGTCGACGACGCACATGTTCATGCAGACGCGGCCGAGCACCTTCGCGCGCCTGCCGCGGATGAGGACGCGGCCGACCGTCGACAGCTTCCGGTCGAATCCGTCCCAGTAGCCGACGGGGATGACCGCGATCCGCGAGCGGCGCGCGAGACGCTCCGTGAGGCCGTAACTCACCGGCGAGCCCTCCGGCAGCGTCTTCGTCTGCGCGACGATCGTCTTCCAGGAGAGCGCCGGACGGAGCTCCGGGCTCCTGCCCTTCTGCATCGCCGAGACCTTCGTCTCCTTCGACGGCCACAGCCCGTAGAGCGCGATGCCCGAACGCGCCATGGCGTAATGCGTCTCCGGATACAGCAAGACCGCGGCGCTGCAGGCGCTGTGGACCATCGGCGGTTTCACGCCTGCCTTCGCGAGGGACGCGACCATCGCTTCGAAGCGGCCGCGCTGGCCCATCGCGTAGGTGGAATCCGTCGTGTCCTCGATGTTGGCGTAATGCGTGGAAACGCCCTCGACCTGCACGGTCGGCAGGCGGCGGAGGTAGGCGGCGAAGGACGGAAGGTCTTCGGGAAGGATTCCTTGGCGGGACGTGCCGGTCTCGAGTTTCAGGTGGATCTTCGCGGGACGCCGGCGGGTTCCCGCCTTGGCCAGGCGCGCGACGTTCTCCTTGTTATACACGATCAAACTGAATCCCTGCCGGACCGCGCGCGCGGCGTCGGCGAACGGCGTATATCCGAGGATCAGGACGGGCTTCTTCGTGCCCGCTCGCCTGACGGTTTCCGCTTCCCGCATCGCGTCCACGCCGAACCAGTCGACCGGCGCCTTGGCGAGGGCTTTCACCGTCTCCGGGATGCCGTGGCCGTACGCGTTCGATTTCACGACGGCCATGAGCGCCGTCTTGGGGCCGGTGGCGCGCTTGAGCATCGCCGTGTTCTCGGCGAGCGCGGAGCGGGACACCTCGACCCAGGTTTTGTAGGGCCTTTGGTCCATGGCGGCGTCAGCATTTCGGGCCGCCGATGACGGTGCGGCCGCCTATGTACGGGACGAGAATCTCGGGGATGCCGATAGTGCCGTCCTCGCGCTGATGGTTCTCGATGACGGCGATGATCGTCCGGCCGAGCGCGATGGCGGTCGCGTCGTTGGTGTGCGCGAACTCCGTGCCGCCCGCCCGCCGCTTCACGCGCGTGCCGAGGCGCCGCGCTTGGTAGTCGGTCATGAGGTCGGAGGTGTGCGTCTCGCGGTATCTCCCTTGCCCGGGCATCCAGGATTCGATGTCGATCTGGCGGGCGTCAGGGCCGCCCATGTCCCCGGTGCAGATCTGCACGACCTGGTAGGGCACCTTGAGCACCTGCAGGAAATGCTCCTGCAGCGCCACGAAGAGGTCCTGCTCGGCGAGCGACTGCTCGGACGCGGAGAAGGATTCCATCTCGATCTTGTCGAATTGGTGCAGGCGCAGGATGCCCTTGGTGTCCTTGCCGTACGAGCCGGCCTCGCGGCGGAACGCGGCGGTGCAAGCGACGTAGCGCAGCGGCAGGACCGTCTCGTCGAGCGTCTCGTCCATGTGCATCGGTCCGAGGGCGTGCTCGGCGCTGCCGATGAGGTACAGGTCGTCGCTCGGGATGTGGTAGCGCTCTTCGCGCGGCTCGAGCCGGGCCATGCGCTCAAAGACCCCCGGCTTGATCATGAGCGGAGGGACGACCGGGATGAACGGCGTCGGCGGCGCGGCGAGTTTGTTCGCCGCGATGATGTTTTCGAGCGCGCCGCGGTCGGTGAGCACCGAGAAGACGTACTGGATGATCGCCTGCTGGAGCAGCACCAGGTCGCCCTTGAGGTAGGTGAACCTCGCGCCGGCGACCTCGGCGCCGAGTTCGTTGTCGATGACGTCGTGGAGTTTGCCGAGTTCCGCGTGGTCCTTCGGTTTGAAGGTGAACGTCGTCGGCTCGCCCCACTTCCGGATGACGACGTTGCCGCTCTCGTCGGGACCGACGGGCGTTCCCTCGACGGGGACGTTCGGGAGCTTCAGCATGAGCGGCCGCATCTGTTCGTCGAGCGCGTCCATCTTCTCCTCGAGCAGCGCAAGCTCCTGTTTAAGCCGCTTGCCGTTCTCGATGTCCTTGGTTTTCGACGCCTCGTTCCGCTGGCGGTTGGTCTCCTCGATCTTCGCCTGCAGCGCCTTCCGTTCCGCGTCGAGCAGGAGCAGCGTGTCGACGTCAACGTCGACCTTCTTGTTTTTCGCGGCTTCTTTGACCTTCGCCGGATTCTCCCTGATGTATTTGATGTCCAACATAAACACGAAAAAAGCGGTGCGGTGAACCGCTTCCAATGATGCCACTCGGACGCCGTCGCCGCAAGGCCGCCGTCAGCCTTTTTTCGCGGACCTGTGGATTTCCAATTTCAGCCTGGTTGACGAGTATTTCCGGGGTCGATGGCCGGCGATCCGCACGATCTTCGGACGTTTCGGAAGGCGTGACGCCTGCGCGAGGAACTTCGGGTGGCGGGCGTCCTGGTCATGGCCGACGCAGATGACGTCCGGCTTGAGCCGCTCAACCACGGACCAGCGGCCCCCCTTGTCGCCGAGGACGGCCCGTTCGACGTGCTTGAGCGCGGCCACCATCGCGAGCCGCTCGCGTTCGTCGAACGCGGGGCGCCTCCCCTTCTCGCGGAGGACCTTGGCGTCGCGCGTGACGATGGCCGTGACCGCGCCGTGGCGCGCGGCCGCACGCAAAAACGCGACGTGCCCGGGATGGAGCAGGTCGAAGACCCCGAAGACGAGGACGGTTTTCCGGTCGCGTTTCTTCATGGACGAAAACGGTCCGGCGGACGCCAGACCGAGTGCATCATTTCTTTTCTTCCGGCCGCAGCGTCGGGAACAGGATGACCTCTTTGAGGCCGTGCGAGCCGGTGAGCAGCGCGGCGAGGCGGTCGATGCCCATGCCGAAGCCGGCGGTCGGCGGCATGCCCGCTTCGAGCGCGGCGATGAACTCCTCGTCCATGGGCTGCGCCTCTTCGTCGCCAGCGGCGCGCAGGCGCTCTTGTTCTT
>JAVHQX010000196.1:0-6173 GCA_036171355.1 Patescibacteria group bacterium
TCATGACTGCGGGCTTCCCCTGCCAGGACATCAGCCAAGCCGGACGCGTCGAAGAAGGAATCCGTCTGGACGACGCTTCTCAAGCGCTAGCCATCGGCGAAGCGACCGATGCACGACGTCCCGATCCGGCCTGACCGCCGTCACCGGGACGCCCCCCCCACTGTCCACTTCCTCCATGCCCCGAAGCCTCGTCCTCGGCAACGGCAACCTCCTCATCGGCCTCGACGGCCACGGCCAGGTCCGTGACGTCTACTTCGAACGCGTCGGGCTGGAAAACCATACCAACGGCCGGGCCCAAAAGGTCGGCCTTTTCGTCGAGGGCCGCATGCACTGGCTCGACGATCCCGCCTGGAAGACCACGGTCACCTACCTGCCGGAGACGCTCATCGGCAAGACGGTCGCGGAGCATGAAGGCATCGGCCTCCGCGTCACCTTCCAGGACTTCGTCTACAACGAGACGAACATCTTCATCCGCAAGGTCCAGATCGACAACCTGACCGACCGCGACCGCGAATTCCGCATGGTGTTCCACAACGACCTCGAGGTCGGCGGGTACACCCACGGCGTCACGGCCATGTACTACCCGAAGCGGCAATGCCTCATCCACTACCGCGGGATGCGCATGTTCCTGTTCAACGGGCAGGTCGACGGCCATCCGATGAACGATTACTCCGTCGGCATGACGCGCTACGCGGGACTCGAAGGGACGTGGAAGGACGCCGAGGACGGATCGCTCTCCGGCAATCCCATCGAGCACGGCCGCGTGGACTCGGCGGCATCGTTCCGCTGCCTGCTCCGCGCCAAGGCGTCGCATGAGGGCTACTACTGGATGATCGCGGGCGCCTCGATGGCCGAGATCGAGGCCCTGAACGACGACGTCATGAAACGGACGCCCGAGCACCTCTACCAGTCGACCAAGGATTTCTGGCGCGCGTGGGTCAACAAGCAGCGCTTCTCCTTCCACGGGCTGACCGAGGACCAGATCCGCCTCTTCAAGACGTCGCTCCTCGTCATGCGCGCGCACACCGACAACGGCGGCGGCATCATCGCCTCGAGCGATTCGGACATGCTGCAGCACGGGAAGGACACGTACTCGTACGTGTGGCCGCGCGACGCCGCGTTCGCCGCCCTCACTTTCGCGAAGGCCGGCTACTGGGACATCGCCCGCCGCTACTTCGAGTTCCAGACCAAGCTCGTCACGAGCGAGGGCTACCTGATGCACAAGTACCTCCCCGACGGTTCGCTTGGCTCGTCGTGGCACCCGTGGGTCGAGGACCATCACGAGGTGCTCCCCATCCAGGAGGACGAGACGGCCATCATCATCTACGCGCTGTGGGTCTATTACGAGGCGTCGCGCGACATCGAGTTCATCGAGGACATCTATAACTCGTTCATCAAGAAGGCCGCGAACTTCCTCGCCACCTACCGCCACGAGCGGACCGGCCTCCCGCTCCACTCCTACGACATTTGGGAGGAGTTCCGCGCGGTCTCCACCTACACCGCGGCGACCGTCGTCGGCGGACTCGAGGCGGCGGGGCGCTTCGCCGACCTGTTGGGCAAGCAGCGGGAGAAGAAGACCTATCAGTCCATCGCCAAGGAGATCAGGACCGCGATCGGCGAGAGCCTCATCGACCGCAAGAACAAGCGCATCCTGAAATCCGTGAAGTTCGACGACGCCGGCAACCGCCGCGACGACGTCCGCGTGGACGCGAGCTCGTTCTACGGCCTCCTGGCGTTCGACGTCCTGCCGATCTCCGACCCCTTCACCGCCGAATGCCACACCGCCTGCGTGCGCGACCTGTGGTGGCAGGCGCCCATCGGCGGCCTGGCGCGCTACGAGAAGGACAAGTACTTCCAGGTCGACGACCGCTACCCGAACCCCTGGATCATCACGACGCTCTGGCACACCGAATTCATGATCCGCGACGCCCGCACCGAGGCGGACCTCAAGCCCGTGCGGGAGATCTTCCAGTGGGTCGTCGACCGCGCCCTCCCCTCGGGCGTGCTGCCCGAACAGGTCCATCCGACGACCGGCGCTCCGCTCTCCGCCACTCCCCTCGTCTGGAGCCACGCGGCCTACGTCTACACGGTCATCCGCTACCTCGAACGCCTCGAAGAGCTGGACATCGCGAAGGTGAGCTATCCGTTGCAATAAGTACCGAGAGGTAAAGAGTCAAATAAAGACGTAAAAAGAAAAACGCGGGCTCACAGTCCGCGCTTTTTTCTCCCATATCGCACCCCGCTTCTCTTTACCTCTTTACCACTTTATCCCTTACTCCTCCCAACGAACCGCACCCCCTTCTTCTTCAACTCCGCCACGATCCTCCGCCGCATCGGCACCTCAAGCGCCTCGGGCGGATACGCCCCGATCCGGCGGGCATCGGCGATGCCCCGGCTCATGGCGACGGCGCGGAGCGCGGTGGGATACGCGACATAGGTCGCTCCGGGCCGCCGGCGCATGACCGCCCGCAGATCGAGGAAGACGGCCGTGACGGACCGCGTCTTGCGCGCTCCCCCGTCCGTCCCTTCCGCCTCGACCGCCGCGAGCAGCCGCGAGTTCCGCACCTTGCCGCTCCGCACCAGGCGGCGCATCTCCCCGGGCGACGGGACTTTCGGCGCGATGCGTTCGAAGAAATCGCGCGGCCGCACCGAGGCGCCGCCGATCTCCACCGGCACGGAAGACAGCAGCCCCGCGGCGTCGAGCGCGGCGCCGAAATCGATGTCCGTGCCGCCGGACTTCATGTCGACGTCGCGGACCTTGAGGTGCCGCGGGATGATCGAGACCTCTTCGCCGTAGACGGCGACCGTGCGCCGCGGGCCGAACGGCTTCGGGAATGCGAACGTCTCCGGCTCGCCGAACGCCCTCGTCAGCACGAACCTCCCGCCGCGGTACGCGAGCGGCGGCGACGCGAGCTCGTCGACGATGACGCGCAGCGACCAGCTCATGACGGGAACCGCCGCGTCCTGCTCCTCGAGCAGCCGGATGCGGATCGCGCGCACGCGGTCGAAGCCGTCCGCGAGATCGGTGGCGAGCGCGTTCGTGAGCCCCGGCGCGACGCCGGTGTTGAAAAGCGCGGTCAGCCCCGCTTTCCGGAACTTCGCGTCGAACCGCAGCTGCTCCGGGTTCCTGAGATCCTCGAGGCGCGAGCACGTGTCCTGGTAGTCCGCGCCCGCCGACGGCGAGCGCCGCCGTCATGACCTGCGCGTTGAAATCGAGAAGGCCCGCGTTCACCAGGAGGTCCGTCCCCGCCGCCGCGCGCGCCGAATCGCGATCGCCGCAGACCACGTTCTTCCGGCCGAAATCCGCCGCCAGCATGTCCGCCAGGATGGAGCCGACCGCTCCCACCCCCACGATGAAAATCCGCATAATCAGGCCTTTTTCGGCCGAAACCGGCCGTCGCACGGCATTATCCCATACCCCGCCGCGGGGGCATCCGCGCCGCGTCGACGCGGAGCGCCTCGCGTACTACGTTCCCTTCTTCGCTCATTCACATCCGTCCGCGAAACCGCAGGAAAACGTCTGCACCGACAAGGAGACCGGCGATGTCGGAACGTGCATCGAGTGATTCCAAGAAAGCCGGCCGCAACTCCATCGTCTCCGCGTTCTTCGGCGCGATCACCATGGCCCTCGTGGGGTGGCTCCGTCCGTCCGCCATCCCCTACGGCGCGTTCGACTTCTGGTCGATGCGCGATTCCGTCGGGGACTGGCTCCTGACGGCTTGGCCCGCCTTCGCCTGGGGCGGCGGCATCACCGCGCTCATCGCCTTCACCACGCGCAACAAGCGCGAAACGAACCGTGACGCCGAAGCGATCATGATCGGCGGCACGATCATCTCCCTGTGGGCCGGCGTGATGGAAGAGATCTGCTTCCGGCGCGCGCATCTTCCTGTCGACGATCTTCTGGGTGAAGGTCGTGAACTTCATCCTGCTCGGTTTCATGGGCTGGGGCATCCCGCAGCACCTGTTCCTGCGGATCTTCCGCCCGGTCGCCGACTTCACGACCCTGCACGGGCTCCACGCCCTCCTCTACGGCCCCCACGGCTGGGGCGGTCGGCGGCAGAGACGACGAACGACGCGGGGGTCGATCTTGGCGGCCTCCACGACGCCCAAGGCAACGCCTGACGCGACCGGCCCGAGACCTTCTCGGGCCGTTTTTTTGGCTTAAAACGGGCAATCTTGCCAAGCAACCCTGCCTCTGCTAAGGTGGAGGCACAACGAATTTCCGCCGCCGAAGGCGGATTTTTAAGATGATTCGCATCTCGTTGGCGCGGATCATCCCGGGCGACGGCCGCGAATCGGCCGAAGACCCGGGATCCCTCACTCTATTCGTATGGCTATGTCGCTCGGCAGCAATCCGGTCGTCTCCTACGTCAAGGAGTCCAGGGACGAACTCCGCAAGGTCGCATGGCCGTCGCGGAAAGTCGTCATCCAGGACACGATCATCGTCGTCGCGGTGTCCCTCGCGATGGCCGCCTTCTTCGGCGTCGCCGACTTCGGCCTCTCGAAGGGCCTCGAACAGCTGCTCACCCTCCAATAAATCGCCGCGCGTACGCGCAAAGTTCATTAGCGCCCTCCGGGGCTTCAGACGGTTATGCCGAAACAGACACAACAGCTCGGACGCCGCTGGTACGCAATCCATACGTACTCCGGCTACGAGGAGAACGTCGCCCACAACCTCAAGCAGCGCATCGAGTCGATGGACATGGGCGACAAAATCTACAACATCCTCATCCCGAAGGAGAGGAAGATCAAGATCAAGAACGGCAAGCGCAAGACGGTCGAAGAAAAGATCTTCCCCGGCTATGTGCTGGTGGAGATGATCGTCACCGACGACTCCTGGTACGTGGTCCGCAACACCCCGAACGTCACCGGCTTCATCGGCACGGGCACGATCCCTACACCGGTCGCCGACGAGGAGATCAAGTCGCTCCAGAAGCGCATGGGCGTCGAGGAGCCGGAATACAAGATCGACGTCGAGGTGAACTCCCCCGTCAAGATCGTCGACGGCCCGTTCAAGAACTTCGAGGGCAAGGTCGCCGAGATCGACGAGGCGCGCGGCAAGATCAAGGTGCTCGTCTCCATGTTCGGCCGCGAGACGCCGGTGGAGCTGGACTTCCTGCAAGTCAAAAAGATATAGACGACTTTCCCGACATGAGGTCGGGACCTCGCCATTCCTTGAAAGATGCCGGAGTGGCGGGGCCTCCAGGTCAAGAAAATCTGAGTCCGGATTCCGGAAAAAGAAGGGTAATTGGTAAGAACTGCCGCCAAATTCAGCGGCGCGGGACGAGCTCCATGAGGGCTCGTTCCTGTTCCTCGAGAGGCCGCATCCGGCGGTTGAACCGCCAGGCCATCTCGCCGACGAACGGGTGAAGCCGATGCCGCCGCATGCCGCCGATGCGGCCCGTCTTCCGCTTCATGATGCCCCGGAACCCCTCGATGTCGTCGGCGTGCGCGTCGCCCCTCGCGTACTCGCCGCCGTCATGGTCGACGAAGCGGCGGATGTGCCCGTCCGCCCGGATGCCGCGGTACATCTTGAAGCCGTCCGCGTACACGGCCGAGCCCCGCACGACCTGACGCCGGATCGAAGCGCGGACGAAGGCGATGTCGAGCTTCCTCGGCTCGACGCGGACGACCGCCTGGCCGCTTTCGCGCGGAAAGAGGCCGACTATCGGGAGTTCGCCGGTCCCATGGCCGCGTTTCGACGGGCCGAGCCTGCGGATGCGCGGCCGCTTGTTCTTCCTTTGGCCGCCGACGTACGTCTCATCCGTCTCGACGGCGCCGACGGACGTCTCCGGCGCGTCGGCCGCCATGCGCAGGCGCAGCGCGCGCGTCATCCGCCGGGCCGTCTTCCGGCAGACCGCTGCCTCGGCGGCGACCCGCAGGAGCGACCGTCCCCGCAGGAACGTCCGGACGGCGACCTTCCACGCCTCCGCCGTGACGCGGAAGCCGGCGACCGGATACGCACGGACGCAGTACTCCCTCCGGCACCGTTTGCATTCCCTCTTCCCGCGCCGCAGCGACCACGACCGTCCGTATCCGCAATTCGGGCGCATCGTCAGGTTCATATCGGCGGCAAATGTACCAATTCATCCCGACATGCGCCTTCTTGGCTGACCTGAAAACAAAACCGCCACCGTGCTGGTGGCAGAGTTACCAATTACCCATTTATAAAA
>JAVHQX010000196.1:6183-7446 GCA_036171355.1 Patescibacteria group bacterium
AAAAACGGCCGCGCGCGAGCGGCCCAGCGTGCAAAACGGATTACTTGCCCATGCGCACGATGCGCAGCGCGTGGAAGAGGAAGAGGCCGGCGTTCCAGCCGACCGCGAGCATCGACCCATACCCGAGGGCGACACGCAGGCTCGTGCCGAGCAGGAGACGGACGACGACGATCGCCGCGGCCATGCCGACGAGCCATGCGGCGCCTGCCGCGAGGCTGAACGAACCTGCGGCCATCACGCCCATGAGGTACCCGGCAATGCTGCAGATGACGAACGGAATCAACGGGGGAAAAACGGCCTTTTTTGGCTCCATTGTGCGGTCTCCGTGGAAGAAACTGCCCGTCGACCTTAGCAGGGGTGCCCAGGCGGTCAAGGGGGCTTGCATCCACCGACCCTTTCCGGTATTCTGCCTCCCGCATACGCGGTGTGCCCTTTGGGCTGCTTCTCACCGACGTACTAAGCGAGGTCATCGGACGCCACGGCGTCCGTACCTGCGATAAAGGCGCGGTGCCTGACGCCGTCGACAGGTGTCTGGCTCCGCCACGATTCTTATGGCGAAAAAAGTCAAAGTCGTCATCAAACTGCAGATTCCCGCGGGCAAAGCCAACCCGGCTCCGCCGATCGGTCCAGCCCTCGGCCAGCACGGCCTGAACATCTCCGAGTTCTGCCAGAAGTTCAACGCTGCGACGAAGGCGCTGCCGCCTGGCGAAATCACGCCGGCCGTCATCACCGTCTTCGAAGACAGGACCTACACGTTCATCCTGAAGACGCCGCCCGCGTCCGAATTGCTCAAGAAGGCCGCCGGCATCGAGAAGGGCTCCGGCAAGCCGCTGACCGACAAAGTCGGCAAGGTCACCAAGGCCCAGGTCCGCGAGATCGCGACCAAGAAGCTCGCCGACCTGAACACGACCGACGTCGAAGCGGCGATGAGGATGATCGAAGGCACCGCCCGGAACATGGGCATCGAAATAAAAGGTTAAAAGACCGAAAGGTGAAAAGGTTGAAAGTCGTCGACCTTACACCAAGTCTTTAAACCTCCTGGCCTCTCAACCTTTTAACCTCGTCATTTGTGGGAGACCGATAACACCGGTCGCCACCACCACGAACGTATGGCGCACAGCAAGCGTTTCAAGGAACTCAAGGCGATAATCGACCCGAAGAAGTCCTACTCCCCCGAGGAGGCGGTCGACCTCGCCAAGAAGACGGCCACGACCAAGTTCGACTCCGCCGTCGAAGTGCACGTCCGCCTCGGCATCGATCCGA
>JAVHQX010000197.1:0-1576 GCA_036171355.1 Patescibacteria group bacterium
CGCAGCCCACCAAGGAAAAGGCCAAATTCAAGCTCCGCAAGCGCCACGTGCGACGGGCGGTCATCATCACGCTGTACGCCTTCGTGGCCATCGTCACCATCATCGGCATCGTCGCCCCGGCGTTCCAATAGCGTGGCCGATACCGCCGAAAAACGCGGGCTTCCGCCCGTGTTTTTCGTTTCCGCGGGAAGTGGTATCGTGCGCTGATAAAGGAATCCGGATGCAGGATGAAGGATTCAGGGGCCGTGCCGCCCCGCCTTCCTGACTCCTGATTCCTGAATCCCGTATCCTGACTCCTCCCATGCAATCCCGCTGGCGCGTCGCGTCGCCGCCCTCCGAGGAGATGCGGCAGCGTTTCCCCGAAATCCATCCGGTCATCCTCCGCCTTCTTGAGAATCGCGGCATCGTCACGCAGGACGCCGTAGACGAGTTCCTCGAGCCGGACTACGAGGACCTTCACGACCCGTACCTGTTCCGCGACATGGAACGGGCCTGCGCGCGCGTCTGGGACGCCATCGCGAAGGGGGAGAAGGTCGTCATCCACGGCGACTACGACGCCGACGGCATCACCGGGTCGGTCGTGCTCATGTCGACCTTCCGCGCGGCGGCGAAACGGCTCGGCAAGGACCCGTCGCTGTTCTCAAGCTATCTCCCGCACCGCGAGAAGGACGGCTACGGCGTGCGGCTGGAGACCGTCGAGCGCCTCGCCGGGGAGGGCGCGACGCTCATGATCACGGTCGACTGCGGCATCTCCTGCCGGAGCGAGATCGCGCTCGCGAAGGAAAAGGGGATGGATACGATCGTCGTCGATCACCACCAGATTCCCGAGAAGATCCCCGAGTGCGTCATCCTGCATCCGCTCGTCGAAGGCGAGACGTACCCGTTCAAGAAGCTCGCCGCCGTCGGCGTGTCGTTCAAGTTCGCCTGCGGGTTCGTGGCGCATGCCGCCAAGATGGGTTCGCCGTTCGAGCCGGGGTTCGAGAAATGGCTGATGGACCTCGTCTCGATCGCGACCGTCACCGACGTCATGCCGATCGTGGGCGAGAACCGCACGCTCGAGCGGTACGGCCTCGTCGTCCTCAACAAGACGCGTCGCCTCGGGCTGCGCAAGCTTATCGAGGCCGCGGGACTCGAGCTCGGCTCGCTCGACACCGCGTCCGTCGGGTTCTCCATCGGCCCGCGCATCAACGCGGCGTCGCGCATGGAGCACGCCGATCTCGCATTCAAATGCCTTATGGCCGAGACCGAAGAGGACGCCGCGGCGTACGCGGAGCGGCTCAATCAGGCGAACCGCGACCGGCAGCGCTACACCGAGGAGATCATGATCGCCGCCAAGGCCGCCGTGGCGGAGGCGGGGGAGAAGAAGATCCATTGCGTCTGCGGCGAAGGCTGGTCCGCGGGCATCGTCGGCCTCGTCGCGGGCAGGCTCGTCTCGGAACTCGGACGGCCCGTGTTCGTCTTTGGCAAGGAGGGCGAGCGCATCGTCGGGTCCGGCCGCAGCATCCCCGGATTCGACGTCGTGAAGGCGATGGAGCGTGCCAAGGGCAGCCTCGCGCGGTTCGGCGGCCATCCGCAG
>JAVHQX010000198.1:0-7306 GCA_036171355.1 Patescibacteria group bacterium
ATCAAGGGAAGTTGCGGCCCGACCGTAGCATTTTCGACCCATCGGGTCAACCGTGCCGTCCATGAAAAAACCGTCCCGCAGTGCCGCGGGACGGTTCCGTTTTCAGATGCCGAGGCCCCGGAAGAAGGGGATGCGGCGGAGGAGGCGCGCGGCGAGCGATGGGCGGTACGGCTCGCGTTGCTCGGGGAACGGCGGAAGACGGTCGAAGCGAGGAGGCCGCCTTTCGTCGCCCAATCGCGCAGCGCGTACGCGACGGCCTCGACGGCCATGCCGGTTCCGGCGCGTGATACGGCAAGTCCAACCATCGTTTATCGGCCACGTTGCCTCCTGATTTCGGCGGAAATCCCGCCGGAGATGATGTTGCGAAAGGACAACGGCGGAGCTTACCGGCGACGGGCCGGACGGTCAATCTTCGCAAGAAAAAACCGCGCGAGATGCGCGGTTCAGCAGCCGTCCGGTCCGTCCGTCACGTCGGGTCATTCCGGCCCCTGCGAGGGGTCGGGAGGGTTCGAAGCTTCAGGCGCCGGACCATGTCCGTCCTCCGCGACCGGCGTCGCGGGGTACTCGGGGGAAGCGGTGCGGGCTGCTCGGGCGCTCCTGGTGGCGCGGGTTCGCGTCCGCCCCCACCTTCTTGAGGAGGCGCGGGCTGTTTCGGGTCCGGCGGGACCGGGCAGGAGGCCGCGGCCCTGCGCGCCTCGCATTTGCGCTCCCAGTCCTCGATCGCGGCCTTCATGGCGTCTTCGGCGAGCATGGGGCAGTGGATCTTCACCGGCGGGAGCGACAGCTCCTCGGCGATCCGGGCGTTCTCGATCTTCGCCGCTTGGCCGACCGTCATGCCCTTCACCCATTCGGTGACGAGCGACGAGCTGGCGATGGCCGAACCGCAGCCGAACGTCTTGAACTTCGCGTCTTCGATGACGCCATCGTCGTTGATGCGGAGCTGCAACCGCATCACGCCGCCGCCGGCCGGAGCGCCCACGAGTCCGGTGCCCACGCTGTCGTCGTTCTTGTCGAGCGTGCCGACGTTGCGCGGGTTCTCGCAGTGCTCCAGGACTTTGTCGGAATATGTCATCGATCCGTCCTCCTTGCGTCTCGGGAAATGAACGCTTGGCCCAGGATACCCCGGCATCCCGCGCGGTCAAGCGTTTCCGCCCCGTTCCTGCGGATGGTACACTTGCGGGGCCATGCAAGAATCCGACCGTAAACTGATTTCGGTCCTGGTCCTAAGCGCGGCGGCCATCGCCGTCGCCTTGTACGCGTTGCAGAACGCCGCTCGCATCGTCTTCGCGCCCACGCGCTCGTCCGTCGAGACGGGCATCGTCGCGGCGAACGTCCCCGCGCAGGGCGCCGAGGGGGCCACGAAGGGCCCCGTGACCGTGGCCGACCATCTCCGCATCCCGTGGGCGGTGCTCGATGCCGGCGACGGCGCATTGCTCGTCACCGAAAGGCCGGGAACGCTGCGAAAGATCGCTTCTGACGGGAGCTCGACGGCGTATGCGATCGAAGGCGTGCAGGCGGTCGGCGAAGGCGGCCTGCTCGGGGCCGCGTGGGGACCTCCGGACGTCGAGTCGAAATTCCTCTATCTCTACATGACGGTCCGCAAAGGCCCGAAGCTGGTCGATAGGGTCGTCCGTTACCGGTGGACGGATGCCGGTCCGGTCTTCGACCGGATCATCCTGGACGACATCCCCGCGTACCAGTATCACGACGGCGGCACCGTCGCGTTCGGGCCCGACGCGATGCTCTACGTCACGACGGGCGACGCGGGCGACGATGCGAACGCGCAGGATCGGAATTCCCTCGCGGGAAAGATCCTCCGGCTCACGCCGGACGGCGGCATCCCCGCGGACAATCCGTTCGGCAACGCCACCTGGTCCTACGGCCATCGGAACCCGCAGGGCATCGCTTGGGACGACAGGGGGCGGCTGTGGGCCACGGAACACGGACGATCCGGCGCGTCGACGGGCTACGATGAGCTCAACCTCATCGTGAAGGGCGGCAACTACGGCTGGCCGGTCATCCAGGGCGACCAGACGAAGGAGGGCATGATCGCGCCCGTGGCGAACTCCGGGCCGACGGAGACGTGGGCGCCGTCGGGTCTGGCGTGGTACCGCGGCAAGCTGTTCTTCGCGGGCCTGCGCGGCGAGTCGCTGTACGAGGCGGCGCCGACCGAGGACGGCAAGGTCGCGGGGCTCCGCGCGGATTTCCGCGGCGAGTTCGGGCGTTTGCGCGCCGTCGCCGTCATCGGCGGACGCATGTACCTCACGACCTCGAACACCGACGGCCGCGGCAAGTCGAAGGACGGCGACGACAGGATCATCGGCGTCGATCCGGCCTTGTTCTTCGCGGGAGGACGCTGACGTATGCGCCTGCGCCCCGCCATCACGCGGCTCATCGGGAAGGAAGAAGCCGGCCCCGTCCCGTGGCTGCGCCTCGGTCTCGTCGTCGCCGTCATCGTCGGCGGCATCTTCTTCGGGCGCGTCGCGCTGCATAACGACATCGTGCGCGGCCTGGTCCTGCGGTACGGCTACGCGGGCGTGTTCGTTGTCGCGCTGATCAGCGGATTCAACCTGCTCGTGCCCGTCCCGGCTTTCGCCTTCGTGCCGCTGTTCATCGCCGCCGGACTCGATTTCGCGGCGGTGCTCGGCTTCATCGTCGCGGGCGTCACGGTCGCGGACATGGCCGGTTTCTTCCTGGGACGCGCCGGTCGCGGCTTCGACGCCGTCCTTCACGCGAAGGCCGTGCGGAGGTTGGAGAAGTTCCGGGCCCGGCATCGCGCTGCGCCGCTCGTCGTCCTCGCCCTGTACGCGGCCTTCGCTCCGCTTCCGAACCAGGTCGTGATGGTGCCGCTCGGACTCATGGGGTACGCGGCGTACGAGGTCTTCCTGCCGCTGCTCGCCGGCAATTTCATTTTCAACGCCCTCGCCGCTTCGGGCCTCCAGTTCCTGGCCTCGAGGTTTTGACCGAAAAAAAGAGACCCGCGGGAAGCGGGTCTTTTCGCATGCGCGCGTCAGGAGACGGCTGGCAGCGCGGGGTCGTCGACCGGCGAGCCGTCCCACGACGCGACGTGGTAGGCTGGTACGGCGACGAACTGGCCGCAGGGCGTGGTGGCGATGAGGTCGAACGCGCCGGGGCGCGGCACGAACGCGATGCTCTGGAAGGCGATGAGGTCCCGGCCGTCGCGGAAGATCGTGAAGCCGCAGCGGAGCGACTTCGGGATCCTGCCGCGCTGCCGTTTCATCCGGGGCATCCAGACGACGAAGACGTCGCGGTCCTGCACCGACCGTTCGATCAGGCCGCGCAGCTCGCCGAGCTCGGCGAAGGACCCGTCGAAAGCGACCTTGCTGCCGTCGAAACGCCAGTCGGACGACAGGACGCACCACAGCCGCTCTTCGGCGAGCGGGATGTCTTTTTTGAGCAGCCGCGCCACCATCTCGTGGTCGTAGGCAATGAACGAGCGCTCCATGGCTTGTCTCCCTTCTTTTTTCGCTGGGTTGGCGCGTGGAACAAGCCACCTTGTCACAGCCCGGCCGTCCTGTCAATATGAGACGGCCGTGCACGCGCGGCCCTGGTCTTTTATCACCGCGATGCGGTACCTGCAGGAGGAAGGAAATGGCCGACAAGAGCAACGCCACCTCGTCCGACAAGAAGCCGACAAGAGACGAGAAGCCGATCCAGAAGGAGAAGGTGGACGTCTCCGTCCAGCCCAAGAAGGGCGAGCCGGGCGCCAAGAAGTACGCCGACAAGGTCAAGAAGAGCCTTGAAGGCGACGTGAAGAAGTCTCTCGAGGGCGCCAAGGAGGGCGGCTCCAAGAAGCAGCTCGACGCGGCCGAGAAGACGACGCAGGACGCGGGCAAGAAGATCGATCCGCAGAAGATCGAGCGGGTCAAGGTGAAGGTCGAAGGCGAGGTCGACGGCGAGAAGGTCAAACGCGAGACCGTCGTCAAACCGGGCGGCGGATGACCGCTCCCGTTCCTCGCGAAGTTCTGCCGCTACGATGAACCCCGGCGCTTGCCGGGGATTTTTTATGAAAAAACCCGCCCAGGCGGGCGGGTGACGTGCTCAGAACGGCTGTTCCGGCGCGCGGACGCCGTCCTCGACGCGGGGCGAGCCGTCCGCGTTCCGCATGACGGCGTATTCCTCGTACGCCGACGTCTGCGCCAGCGCGCGCGACCAGATGATCTCGGCGATGGCGGACGGCTCCATGAATCCGCTGATGTCCTGTCGCAGGTTCCAGAAGTTCGGCGTCTTCATGCCGCCGGGATTGACGAGCGTCGTCTTCGAACCGGGAAGGTCGACCGCGAGCTCGCGCGCGAAGTTCCGCGTGAAGTGCGCTTTGGCGGCCTTGAGCGCGCAGTAGACCGTTTCGTGTTCGCGCAGGCGCCAGGACGACGTCGACGCGACGGTCACGAGATGGTACGGGCGTCCGGGCGGATCCGCGAGCGGACGCGCAAGCTTCATCATCCGGTGGATCGTCGCGAGGGCGCAGAGCGGGCCGGTGAAGTGGAGGGCCGCCATGGCGGCGACCTCGTCCGCGCCGCACTCCGTGAGCGGCTTGCGCAGGAACGCTCCCGCCACCCAGAACACGTAGGCGGCGCCTTCGTAGACGCCGGGAGGCAGGTTCTCGAGCGCGCGCGGGTTCGTCAGATCGGCGGGACGGAGATCCGCGCCGGCGAGCGCCGGATCGCACTCCGCGGTGGCGGCCGAACGGCCGAAAACGACGGGCGCGATGCCCCTTTCGAGCGAGGCAATGGCGAGCGCGCGACCGAGGCCCTTCGTGCCGCCGAGAATGAGGGAGCGGGTCATGACGTCCTCCATGGCCGGGAACCGGCCGGTCGTCGGTTGTGGGAATGAACGCGGCCGGAATGTACCTCCGGCGTCCGGCCGCATCAAGACGCTCGACAACCGCCCCGTTTTGCGCTATCATCGGCCTGTATTTATGCGCCTGTCTTCCGGACTCGCGAAAACCGACAAGGCGATCATGGTGCTCTGCGCGTCCGGCGCGGCGTTCATGGGGTATCTCGTGTACCTTCATTTCAAGACGTCCCCGGGCACGATCTGCGATTTCGGCGCGGGTTTTTCCTGCGAGATCGTCAACAAGAGCGTCTACTCGGAGCTGTTCGGCATCCCGCTGTCGATCATGGGGCTGACGTACTTCCTCGGCGTCGGTTACCTGGCCCTCACCAAGCACCTGCCGCACACGTACCGCACGATCCTGGCGCTGACCGCGTTCTCGCTGGTGTTCTCCCTGCACCTGACCTACGTCGAGTTCTTCGTGCTCGGGTCGGTCTGCGTGTTCTGCGAGGCCTCGAAGCTCGTGATGTTCGCGATCCTCGGGCTTTCCGCGCCGCAGCTCAAGTACGGCAAGGTCTCCACGCATCTCCACTGGGTCGCCGGCGCGGTGATCGCCGGCCTCCTCTTCACGGGCGCCGCGAGCTACCTCCAGACCGCGCTCTGACGTCGCGGACCTGCGCGGGTCATGGTATATTGTCCCTACGTATCGTAGTGGATTTTTTGTTTGCGTCATGAACAGCATTTTCTTCCTCGCCATCGCCGCCGGCTTCCTGACCATCCTCGCGCCGTGCATCCTGCCGCTCCTTCCGTTCCTGCTCGGCACGAGCGGCGGCAAGTCGCGGCTCCGCCCGCTCATGATCATCGCGGGATTCGTCGGCAGCTTCAGCATCCTCGGCGCCGCTTTCGCGACCGCGGGGACGTTTCTCGGCGTGTCGAACGCCGCGCTTCGGAACGTCGCGGTCGTCCTCCTGCTCCTCTTCGGCCTCGCGCTGCTCTTCGAGAAGACGTACGAGAAGGCGATGGCCAGATTGCAGCCGATCCTCGCGAAATGGAGCGCGAGAATATCGGGCAAGGCGGCGACGCGCACCGACGCCTGGTCGGGTCTCGTCGTCGGCGTCTCGCTCGGCCTGATCTGGACGCCGTGCGCGGGACCGATCCTCGGGTCGATCCTGACGCTCGCCAGCCAGACCGCGGACTACGTGACGACGCTGCTCCTGATGTTCGCGTACGCGCTCGGCGCCGGCGCGCCCATGCTCGCCATCGCCTACGGCGGCAACGCGCTGCAGCGGCGGCTCCTGAAGATCGGTTCATGGCAATCGGCGCTGAACAGGATCTTCGGCCTGCTGGTCGTGGGCATGGCCGTCCTCATCCTTACCGGATACGACCTGCGGTTGCAGGCCTGGCTCGTCCGGTTCTACCCATCGTCATTCACCGGAAACCTATGAGCGCACCGAACCCCGTCAAGAACGGCTTCCTCATCGGCGCCGCGGCCCTGGCCGCGCTCGTCATCATGGCCTGGATCGTCAGCCTCCGGATCGGCGACGTGCAGATGCCGATGCCCGCCGCGGCGAACATCAACGCGGCGTTCGGCACGCCATCCGATCTCTCGAAGATCGCGCTCGGCGCGGCCGGCGAGGGCGCCGCCGCCCCGCTGCCGGTCCTCGCGGCGTCCATGCCGCAGTTCTCAGGCATCGCCGACTGGCTCAATTCGCAGCCGCTCACGCCGGACGGCCTCAAGGGCAAGGTCGTGCTCGTCGATTTCTGGACGTATTCATGCATCAATTGTATCCGCACGCTGCCGTACGTGATCTCGTGGTACGACAAGTACAAGGACAAGGGCCTTGTGATCGTCGGCGTCCACACGCCGGAGTTCGCCTTCGAGAAGGTCGAGACGAACGTGCGCGCCGCCATGGCGCAGCACGCGATCACGTATCCGGTTGCGCTCGATAACGACTACGGCACCTGGAACGCCTACAGCAACCAGTATTGGCCCGCCGAATACCTTTTCGACGCGCAGGGAAGGCTGCGGCACACGCATTTCGGAGAGGGCCAGTACGACGAGACCGAACGCGACATCCAGCTGCTGCTCGACGAAGCGGGCGCGAGCGCGGACGTTCCAGTGACCGACGTGCGGTCGACGACCGACTTCGGGAAGATCGGATCGCCGGAGACCTACATCGGCTACGGCCGCGCGGAGGCGTTCGCCAGCCCCGAAACGCTCGTCCAGGACGGCCCGCAGACCTATTCCGCGGCCGCGGCGCCGAAGCGCAACGCGTTCTATCTCGTCGGCACATGGACGGTCGAGGCGGAGCGCGCAATGCTCGACAAGGCGCCGGGCGAGATCGTCTATCGTTTCGACGCGTCCAACGCGAACCTCGTGATGGGCGCTCCCGACGGGGGCGTGAAAGCGGAAGTGACCCTCGACGGCGCGCCGGTGCCGGCCGCCTGGCGCGGCGCGGACCTCGAGGAGTCCGGCGGCGCCACCGTCGTCGAGGTGCGCGGACAGAGGCTG
>JAVHQX010000199.1:0-1565 GCA_036171355.1 Patescibacteria group bacterium
CGGGGGGAGCACCCAGCGGGGGTGACCCGCGACAGGACCCGTGGCGGTGCATCTCATCGCTGACCGGCGGGTCCGGCCCATCCTGAAGGATTCATAGCTCATCCTCGGCGCCGGCTCGCTGCCGTCCGCGGCGCGCGCCGATGCTGCTGCGCTCCGACCCCGTCTGGCGGGTGCCGTTCGTGCCGGTCTTCATCGTTCTCTGCACGTCCGCGTACGTGATGCCGCTCTCGGTGTTCGCCCCGCTCGACGACCGGAAGGCGTTCCGGCGCCTCGCGCTCGCGTTCGCCGCGGCGATCGTCATCGGAGCTGTTCTTCGTCGGCATCCCGCTCGCGGCGCCACGTCCGGCCGTCGTCGGCGACGGGTTTTGGCAGACCTTCGTCAGGTTGACCTACGCCGTCGACGTCACGCGCAACCTGTTTCCGAGCCTCCACGTCACCATCTCGCTCTTTACCGCCTTCGCTCTCGGACGCTTCCGTCCGCGCTCGCGCCTGCCCATGCTCCTGTGGGCCGCGCTGATCGCCGCCTTGACGCTGTTCGTCCGGCAGCATTACGCGGTGGACGTGCTCGGCGGCCTCCTGCTGGCCGTCGTCATCTGGCGCCTGGCGTTTCCCCGCCCGAAGGGACGAGAAACCGGCAGGTAGGCCGGTTTTTTCTTTTGGCCGCGCGCCGTGTAAAGTGGGGAAGGGTCTTTTTTACCCGCGTCTGCTGACCAGGAGGCACGCATGCGGCAAGCGGCTACGGGACTCTTTGCGTTCATCCTCTTTTCGTCCGTCGTTTCTTGCGCGAGCATCCCGCGGTACGTCAATCCGACCGCGCGCTCGGGTCCGCGATACTACGTTCATGTCTGGGTGGAGCCGGGGTTGTCGTCCGACGACGCCGATGCCGGTTGCGAGATCTGGAGCGAGGAGGGAGTCGCCTGCGTCATCGTCCATGACCGCGAGTACGCCGACGTCGCCGTCGAGGCCGACCGCCGTCCGTGCGTCCCGCACGACGACGGCCTGCGCACGCTGGCCGAGGCCTACCAAGGCGGCAGGATCGTGTTCTACACGAGATGCTTCATGGACGGCGGGTCGTTCGACCGCGGGCAGTTCCGCACGGTGATGGGCCACGAGATCGGCCACGAGATCGGCATCTGGGAGCACGTGCCGCTCGAATGCGGCGACGGGGCGCTGCGCCATCCGGACGGCCATAGGATCTGCGGCCGCGCCATCATGAACCCGCTGTACGACAAGGACGTCTCCTTCATGACGCCCGTCGACAGCCTCGCGTTCGACGTGCGCGATCCGGCAATCTCCGTGCTGGTGGCCGACAAGGCGCCGCCTCCCGACCGGCCCGACTGCGTCTACCGGTCGCGTTGAAGCCCGACCGTCCCGCGTCTGCGGGGCGGTTTTTTCGTTCCGCGGAGCGGGTTCCGCCCGCCGGTTGCCTCATTTCCGGGTTTTAGTGCTATACTTTTCGCGATTATGCGGAAAAAGATCGATCCGGCCTTCTTGTGGCTGGGCGGCATCGTCGTGCTGGGCGTCGCCCTGCGACTCATCAACCTGAGCGGCGAACCCTACTGGGG
>JAVHQX010000200.1:0-1560 GCA_036171355.1 Patescibacteria group bacterium
CTCGTCGCTCGACGCCTCGAACATGCTCAAGCCCGCGCTCGCCCGCGGCGAACTGCGCGCCATCGGCGCGACGACGCTCAAGGAATATCAGAAGCACATCGAGAAGGATTCCGCGCTTGAGCGCCGCTTCCAACCGGTGTTCGTCGCCGAACCGTCGCCCGAGGACGCCATCGCCATCCTCCGCGGCATCAAGGAACGCTACGAGCTCCATCACGGCGTCCGCATCACCGACCCGGCGATTGTCGCGGCGGTGAACCTTTCTTCGCGCTACATCCAGGACCGCTTCCTTCCGGACAAGGCCGTCGACGTCATCGACGAGGCCGCGTCGGCGATGCGCCTGGAAATCGATTCCGAGCCCGCCGAACTCGACCGCAAGAAACGCGACATTATGCGCCTCGAGATCGAGAAGCGCGCCCTCGCCAAGGAGTCCGACAAGGATTCGAAGGCGCGGCTCAAGGAGCTGGAACGCGAACTCTCGGAGCTCAAGGAGACCGCCGGCCAGCAGGAGCTCGCCTGGAAGAGCGAAAAGGACGCCATCGCCGGCATCCGCAAGCAGAAGAAGGCCATCGACAAGCTGAAACAGGAGGCGGACATCGCCGAACGCAAGGCCGACCTCGACAAGGTCTCGGAGATCCGCCACTCGCGCATTCCCGAGGCGCGGAAGGGCCTCGAAGACGCGGAGGGCAAGCTGAAGTCCATCCAGAAGGACCATCGCTTCCTTAAGGAAGAGGTCACGGAAGAGGACATCGCCACCGTGGTCTCGCGCTGGACCGGCATTCCCGTCAACAAGATGCTCGAGGCCGAGCAGGCCAAGCTCGCGAAGATGGAAGACGCGCTCAGGAAGCGCGTGATCGGCCAGGACGAGGCCGTCGCGGCCGTCGCCAACGCGGTGCGCCGTTCGCGCGCCGGCGTCGCAGAGGAATCGCGGCCGATCGGCTCGTTCCTGTTCATGGGACCCACGGGCGTCGGCAAGACAGAACTCGCCCGCTCGCTCGCCGCGCTGCTCTTCGACGACGAGAACGCGATGATCAGGCTCGACATGTCCGAGTACGGCGAGAAACACACCGTCTCGCGCATGCTCGGATCCCCTCCGGGCTACATCGGCTGCGACGAAGGCGGCCAGCTCACCGAGCTCGTGCGCAGGCGCCCGTACTCCGTCATCCTGTTCGACGAGATCGAGAAGGCGCATCCGGACGTCTGGAACACGCTGCTGCAGATCCTCGACGAAGGAAGGCTTACCGACGCCAAGGGACGGCGCGTGAATTTCAAGAACACGGTCATCGTGATGACTTCGAACGTGGGCTCGGAGGCGATCCTCGAGTCCGGCAAAGGCAAGGGATCGATCGGCTTCGGCACGGGTGAGGCGGGCGAACAGGAATCCGTCCGCGAACGCGTCATGGCGCTCCTGCAGGAACGGTTCAAGCCGGAATTCCTGAACCGGCTCGACGAGATCATCGTCTTCCGTTCGCTCAAGGAGGACGACATCGGCCGCATCGTCGACCTCCAGGTCGCGCGCATCGCCGACCGGCTGAAGAAGAAGCACGTGACGCTCGCGGTCAC
>JAVHQX010000201.1:0-7235 GCA_036171355.1 Patescibacteria group bacterium
CAGACGTTCTTGAAATACCAGGCGATCCATCCCGCGCCCGCGTCGACCTGCCGCGCGAATCCTTTGTATTTCTGCGCGAGCGTCGCGGCCCGCGAACAGCCGTCGCAAAGCGCGTACCCCGTCGCCCAATCGAGCTGCGCGTGGGAGGGGGACGCTGACTCCACGGCGCTCGATTCCTTTTGGATCAACGCGAGGACGTATCTCGGATTGACCGAGTAGCGTTTGGCGGCGTCGTCGATGATCTGCGCCGCGTTCTTGAGTAGTCCGTCTTCCGCGTCGATGTCGATGACGTCTGCCAAGCCGCCCTTCCGTTGGAGGAAGGCGTGGATGTCGTCGTAGGACATGGCGTCGGCGCGGCGGATCTCGTCGTCGCCAATGATCAGCTGCGGATTGAACGTCGCCGCCAGCGCAGGGGCGCCGGAAAGCGAGGCCGCAAGCGTGGCGGCCGCGACGGCGGCGCGGAGTGCGGACATGGTTTTGTGTCGCATACGCCGGAAGTATACCGCCTCCGGCGTCTCCTGGCGACCGCATGACACGGGTGGACGGCCATGATACGCTCAGCGGGTATCATGCTTTCCCTTGTATGTCGTTTTCGACGGCTCCGTACCAGAAGAAGATCGAGAAGCCCTGGGGGCACGAGGTGATCTACACGCCGCCGCACGACGGCAGGCTCGGGAAGATCCTGTTCATCCGCGCGGGGCGCCGGCTTTCGCTGCAATATCACGACGCGAAGGAGGAGACGTTGTGTCTCGTCTCCGGCAAGTCGCTGATCTGGCTCGAGAACGAGCAAGGCGAGGTCGTGAAGATGCCGATGGAGCTCCACAAAGGGTACGCCGTCGCGCTGATGCAAAGGCATCGCGTCGAGGCGGTTGAGGACAGTTTCGTGATCGAGTCGTCGGACGAGGAGAAAGGGAACACCTTCCGGCTCGAAGACGACTACGCGCGCGGGACCGAGACCGAATCGGTCCGTGCGGAGGACGACCGTGGCTGGCATGCGACATGAGCGGAAACCCGGCTCATCGCGCGTCTGCTCCTCAGGGGTTTCGGTTTTTTTGGCTGTTCGCGTAGAATGAATCGCGTATGAAAGCACTGCGCCTGCGCGTCAAAGGCCTCGACGGCTCGAATGCCGGCCGTTTTGAATGTGCGGCGTCGGCCGTGCGCGGGGTGGCGCGCGTCGAAACGTGGCCCGGCAGGGCCGAATTGGCGTGCGAGGACATTTCCGCGGCCGAGATGATCGTCGAGCTCGCCAAGGCGGGTTTCGTCGTCGAGTGTGACGAGGCGGCCAGGACGCGCCGGGTCGTCGCGATATCCGGCATGACCTGCAGGAGCTGCGAGATCACCATCGAGCGGCGGTTCAGTAAACTCGCAGGAGTCGCGTCGGTCGAGGTGGACGCGGCCAAGGGTTCCGCAATCATCGAAAGCGAGGGTCATGCGCCGTCACTCGACGAGCTGCAGGACGCCGTCCGGAAAGACGGATACGTCGTGCGCGGCGCGAAGGGCGCCGCCGCCGCCGCGGACAGGCCATCGCTGGGCGAGGCCGCGCTGCTCATCGGCATCGTACTGGTCGTCGGCGCCGTCCTCTCGAAGTCCGGCTTCTTCGATCGCGCGTACGCCGTCGGCGGCAAGACCACCTTCCTCGGCGCCATGCTCATCGGCCTCATCGCGGGCAGTTCGTCCTGCGTGGCCGTCGCCGGCGGCCTGCTGCTCTCCTCAGCCAAGAAATTCCAGGAACGCTATGGCGGCGGGACCGCGGCCGAACGGATGAAACCCGTCCTTCTCTTCGTGGGCGGCCGCGTGTTCTCGTACGCGCTGCTCGGCGGCGCGATCGGCGCCGCGGGCAAGGCGTTGAACCCGCCGCCCGTCCTGACCGGCGCGCTCATCCTGTTTGCCGCCGCGTACATGGTCGTCATGGGCCTCGACATGCTCCGCCTCGCGCCGCGGTGGCTGCTCCGGCTGATGCCGCAGATGCCCAAAGCGATCGGCCATCGCGTGCTGGATGCGGAAGGCAAGGAACACCCGGTCATGCCCGCCGTCCTCGGCGGCGCGACCTTCTTCCTGCCGTGCGGCTTCACGCAGGCGCTGCAGCTGTATGCGCTGTCCTCGGGAAGCTTCGCCGCGGGCGCCATGGTGCTCGGCGGTTTCGCCCTCGGCACCGCGCCGATGCTCCTCGGCCTCGGCTGGGCGTCGTCGTCGCTCAAAGGGAGGACGGGCGCGGTGTTCTTCAAGTTCTCCGGCGCGCTCGTCGTGGTCCTCGGGCTCTGGAACGTCCAGAACGGCCTTGCGGTCACCGGCCATCCGTTGGCCCTTCCGAAGATCTCGCTGCCGTCCGCCGCCTCGGCCCAGGCCGGGACGACCGCGAACGATCCCAACGTTTCGGCGGACGGGGATTCGCAGGTGATCACCATGAAGCTGCTCTCGCGGCAGCCGTACTACGCGCCGAGCGACCATTACACGGTCCGCGCGGGCAAACCGGTGCACCTCGTGATCAACGGCCTCGGCATGGGATGCCGCTCGGTGTTCCAGATCCCGAAATTCGGCGTGTCCGTCGCGCTCAACAAGCCGGTCAACGTCGCCGACTTCACCCCGACTTCCGCCGGAGAAGCGACGTTCAGCTGCTCGATGGGGATGTATCGCGGCTCGATAACCGTCGTGAAAGGGTGAACCTATGGCCGTGACCTCCGTCAACGTCGCGGGGATGCACTGCGCGTCGTGCAAGACGCTCATCGAGGAAGTGGCGATGGAGACGCCGGGCGTGCGCTCCTGCGCGGCCGATTTTGAAAAGGGGACCGGCACCGTCGAGCACGATGACGCCTTCGATTTCGAAGCGTTCGTCCGCGAGATCGCCGCGCTCGGACCGTATCGCGTGACCAAAGTATGAAGAAGAACAAGACGATCCAATTCATGATCGTGGGCATGCACTGTGCGTCGTGCTCCGTCCGCAACGAACGCGCGCTCAAGCGCCTGCCCGGCGTCCAGGAAGCCGCCGTGAACTTCGGCACGCACACCGCGACCGTCACCTTCGACCCGTCCGCGACCGATGAGAATGCCCTGTACGCCGCCGTCATGAAGACCGGCTATAAGGTCATGGCGGCAGGGGAGCATGTCGATCATCACGCGCACGAGAAGAAGCTGGTCGCCGCGGCGAAACGCGACGCGGAACTCGCCATCGTCTTCGCGGCGCCCGTGCTTATGATCACCATGCTGGAGATCGGGCTGCCCGGCGGGTGGCTCGGCATCGGCACGTCACTCTGGCTCGAAATGGCGCTGTCCGGCTTCGTGGTGTTCTGGCTCGGCCGCTCGTTCCACGTCGGCATGCTGAAACAGGCCCGCGCCGGAGCAGCCAACATGGACACGCTCATCTCCGTCGGCACGCTCGCGGCCTACTCCTACAGCGTCTGGGCGATGTTCGCGCATGAGAAGGGCATTTACTTCGAAGCGGCCGCCGCCATCACGGCGCTCATCCTGCTCGGCGAATATTTCGAGCAGAAAAGCCGGGGCCGGGCGTCGGACGCGATCCGCAAGCTCATGGCGCTCGGCGCGAAGCAGGCCCGCCTGTTCGTCGCGGACGGTTCTGACCGCGAAGTGCCCATCGAGACCGTGAAACTCGGCGATATGCTGCTTGTGAAGCCGGGCGAGAAGATCCCGCTCGACGGCATGGTCCTGCAGGGCGATTCGTCGGTCGATGAATCCATGCTGACCGGCGAAAGCCTGCCCGTCGGCAAGCATCCCGGCGAAGAGGTCTACGGCGCCACCATCAACCAGAACGGCATGCTCGTCGTCGAGGTGCGCAAGACCCCCGAAGGAACGGTGCTCGCGCAGATCGTGCGCATGGTCGAGGAGGCGCAGGGGAAGAAGGCGCCGATCCAGAAGCTCGCGGACAAGGTTTCGGGCGTGTTCGTCCCGGTCGTCCTCGTCCTCGCGGGGCTCACGGCGGTCGTCTGGTACGGGTTCACGGGCGATGTCGGCGCCGCCCTCGTTCCGGCCGTCGCCGTGCTCGTCATCGCCTGTCCGTGCGCGCTCGGGCTCGCCACGCCGACGGCCATCATGGTCGGCACCGGCATCGGCGCGCAGAACGGCATCCTCATCAAGAACGGCGAGGCGCTCGAGAAGGCCAAGTCCGTCGACACCGTGGTGTTCGACAAAACGGGAACGCTGACGGCCGGCAAACCGAAGGTCACGGACGTCGTCACCCTGGATTCATTGACGGCGAACGACGCGCTGCACATGGCCGCGTCGCTCGAGGCGTATTCCGAACACCCGCTCGCCAAGGCCATCGTGGACGCCGCGAAGGAGAAGGGCCTTGCGCTGTCGCGGACCATGGAATTCTCCGCAGTCCCCGGAAAGGGGATCGAGGGCGCCATCGACGGCAAGGCGGTGCGCATCGGCAGCGGCAAGATGAGCGACGGGGCCGCCGAGCTCACGGCCGCGGGTTTGCTCGCCGTCGCGCGTCTTGAAGAGCAGGGGAAGACGGTCGTCCGTGTCTTCGTCGATAACGCGGCCGTCGCGGTACTCGCGATCGCGGACACGCCGAAGGAAGACGCGCGCGCCGCCGTCGAGGACCTCAAGAAACAGGGCATCGACGTCTACATGCTCACGGGCGACAACCGCGGCACGGCGCTCGCCATCGCCTCTGCCGTCGGCATCGCGACGGACCACGTGCTCGCCGAGGTCCTGCCCGGCGAGAAGTCGCGGGAGGTCAAACGGCTGCAGGACTCCGGCCGCAGCGTTGCGTTCGTCGGCGACGGCATCAACGACGCGCCGGCGCTGGTGCAGTCCGACCTCGGCATCGCCGTGGGCACGGGCACAGACATCGCCATCGAAGCCGGCAGCATCGTGCTCGTGAAGGGCAACCCCTCCAAGGTCGTCGACGCGCTGCAACTCGCCCGCCGCACGCTCGCGACCATCCGTCAGAACCTCTTCTGGGCATTCTTCTACAACGTTTTGGCCGTCCCGGTCGCGGCGCTCGGATTCCTTACGCCGATGATCGCGTCGGCCGCAATGGCCTTCTCGTCGGTTTCGGTCGTGGGCAACTCCCTGCGCATCAGGCGGATCCGCTTCCGCTCACGCATGGGTGATAAGGCCTGAAACCCCGTTTTCACCGTGGCGGGAGGTCCGAAAAAATGCTATAATGAGATTTATAAGCGGCGTTTGGCCGCAAATAACCTCATTTATAACGATTATCACCTTATGATGATGAAGAAAATGTGCGGCATGCATAAGGTCGCCTGGGCGCTGCTGCTCGTCGGCGGCCTCAACTGGCTGCTCGTCGGCCTGTCCGGCAGGGATCTGTTCGACTCGGTCGGCATCGGTTCGGGCTCGATCCTCGCGAAGGCCGTCTACATCCTCGTCGGTCTCGCCGCCCTCTCGATGTCCGGTCTCGGCAAATGCTGCATGAAAGGCATGAGGGACGGCTGCGTGTGCGGCGATCCCGGATGCCGGATGTGCGGCGGAGACAAGGGCAAGATGGAGAAACCCAAGGCTCCGGAAATGCCGCCCGCCCAGCCGAAGATGTAGATCTGGACGGAACCGGCCCCTGCGTGGGGCTGGTTTTCGTTTCCTACCGCCGCGGGTCCTGTCGCGGGTCACCCCCGCTGGGTGCTCGGCTCTCGCCTGCGCGCCCATCGGGGGTCCCCCACCCGCGCCACCCGCGGGTACATACGACGACGCACAAACAATTTTAAGAACGATGGAAATCGGGCCAGCGCCCGATTTCTCGTAGGACGCTCTAAGGCATGGACCCTCGAGCTGTCCGATGGAATCGAATAAGAGATTCGCCGAGAAATCCGGCTGGGTTGGCAGTGGAACGACCCACGAAAAGCTGAGCCGGATTTCCATCCTCCACGCTCCACGCTTAACGCTCTACCCTCCACCCTCGCGTGGGGGCCACGCCGGGCGTGCCCCCGGCGACCGTGTTCCTTGGTCGGCGGCTGCCGACCAGGTCGCCGGGGGCATGCCCGGCGGGGCCGACGAATGCACGAAGGACGCCACATCGACGAAACCCCGGAAAAATGCTAAAATGATGTATATGCAGCCCCAGCTGCCCCCGGGGAAAAAGCCCAAGAACCGCTACGAAGTCGAGCCGCCGCCGGACCGCCCCGAGCAGGCGAAGGAGGTTCGTCCCGATCTCGAGGCCATGGAGACGGAAAAGGGCGCCGTATC
Organism: Patescibacteria group bacterium; assembly: GCA_036171355.1. Classification (GTDB taxonomy): domain Bacteria; phylum Patescibacteriota; class Patescibacteriia; order SG8-24; family SG8-24; genus JAHFIW01. The sequence continues at coordinate 6,160 of JAVHQX010000201.1, forward strand.
GAAAATCGACACCGAATACGCCGGCGCGGTTTCGCGCTTTTTCAACGAGAAGCGCAAGGTGGCGGACGTGACGGACGCGCAGGACACCGAACTGTTCGACCACGACGCGTTCCTGGCGATGGAACAGCAGAGCCTTGAGAAGCTCGCGAATCCGGACAAGGCGAAGGCCATGCGGCCGAAAGACGTCGCCATGGCCGTCGGCGATCTCGCGGGCGAGATGGCGGACCGCAATCCCGACAGGGCCGGCAACGTCACGGGCGATCCCGCGGTCGACAGAGAGAGCGCCAAGTCCTACGGCGACGCCAAGAAGGTCTTCTTGATGGCGGGAGAAAAAGCCTTCCCGCACGTCACCGTCGACACGCGGCAGTTCGGCACGGAACTCGAACGCACGTCGCGGCTGCTTCGCGAGGAATCCGGCGCGTCGTTCATTCCCGAGATGAACCCCGGCGACCTCCAGAAGATGTACGGCGACGACCCGAAAGGGCTCGCGAAGAAGCTCGACGAGATCCTCGCGAAATCGGGCGATCTCATGCGCATGCGCTCGCGGATGAATTTCGACAACAAGGATCCGAAGCGGCAGGAAGAGGAGAACGCCCACCTCGGCGCGGGCGCCGAGATGCTCTACAAGCTCCAGGTGATGCGCGACGACCTGCAGGAGAAGATGTACGGACGCAGGGACGTGACCGCGGCCGAGGCGAAACAGATCGACGCGATGAAGGACGCGTTCTCCGGCCGGAAGGCCGGCGAGGGCGCCGAGGAGCCGGCTTCGACCGCCGCGCACGAGAAGACGGCCCGCGAAGCTTTGCGGGAGATGCCCGGCGACGCCGGCGCTACGACCGCGATCGAAGCGTTCAGGAAGGTATGGAAGCAGGACGCCGGGCTTTCCGGCCGTTTCGACGGTCTCGCCAGGAAGATAGAGACGATGACCGCGATGAAAATCGCCGACGACGAGCAAGTCGCGCCGGAACTGGCGCGCCGGTTGTCGGTCCTTCAGGCGTACGGCGACCTCATGCCGGCGGAACTGCGCGCCCTGGAGGACGCGGCGCGCGAGGAGGACGAGAAGATGAAACCGGAAG
>JAVHQX010000202.1:0-7215 GCA_036171355.1 Patescibacteria group bacterium
GCGGTCTCGAGCATGGAGAGGAATTCCTTCTCGTCGCGCACCTGCGCGGCCGTGACGCGCATGTCCCACTGGACGTAGGACCGCGCCTCGTCGTCGAGCACCAGGATGATGAACCGCGAGACGTCGCCGTCGAACGGGTACGGACGCAGGCTGACGTTGCCCATGCGCGACGGCGGCACCGTCACGGTGACCTGGCACGGCAGCGGCGTGGGAAGGTTGAGCCTGCGAAGGCCCTCGATGCGCCGCACCTCGGCGCCGTAACAGGCGACGAGGTCGCGGAGATCGACGACGAAGGCCGGGCCGAAACCCGCGAGCTGGGACGGAAGCTTCTGGTCAAAACGTTCGGGGATGCCCATGACGGGCCTCCTTTCGGAATGCGGGCGAAAAAAGACCGCGAGCGCCTCGGGCGCATCGCGGTCACTGTATGCACGGCACGCCGCCGCGGTCAATGCTTCCCCTCCAGGACCTCATGGATTCTCTCGAGCACCTGGGAGAAGACGACGTTCGCTTTCACGAAATAGGCCTTCACGCCGAACGCACGCATCTTTTCCATGTAGGTCTCCTGATTGAGGTTCGTCACGACGATGACGGGGACGTCGCGCACCGCCGGATCGGCATGGGCCCTGACCTGCTCCAGCATCTCCAGGCCCGTCACCTTCGGCAGGACGATGTCCAGGAGGACGATGTCGGGCTTTTCGGCGACGAGCTTGCGCATGCCGTCCTCGCCGTCGGAGGAGAGCAGCACCTCGAACCCTTCCTCCGCGAATTTCGCGGCGTAGATGTCGGAGAACAGGCGGTCGTCCTCGATCACCAGGATTTTCGGCGCTTTCGCGTCCTTCGGATGTTTCTGTCGTGCGGTCATAAGGTGGGAATCATGCGGTCGCGGGCGCCGCCTTGGGCGGAGTGAGCGGGAACGTCACGTGGAACGTCGTGCCCTTGCCGACGTCGGACTCGAACCAGATGCGGCCGCCCTGGAGCTCGACGACCGACTTCACCACGTACAGACCGAGGCCCGTGCCCGTGATGGAGCTCTTCGCGGCGTTCTCCGCGCGGAAGAACTTCTGGAACATCTTCTTCTGGTCCGACGGCGGGATGCCGATGCCCTGGTCGGCGACCGAGATGTGGAACTCGCCCTCCTCCTGCTTGGCGGTCAGGGTCACCGTGCTGCCGTCGGGGGAATACTTGCTGGCGTTCGAAAGGATGTTCGCGACGACCTCGCGCGTGAGCAGCGGATCGACCATGATGCCCGGCAGCGCGCCGGCTTCGTAGGCGAGCTTCTGCTGTTTCGCTGCGAGCACCGGCTGGAAATCCGCGACCGCGTCCTGCATCAGCTTCGCCATGTCCGTCTGCACGGGGCTGGGCTTCGTCGTGCCCACTTCGAGCCGCGACACGTTCAAGAGCTCGTTCACAAGCGTCACAAGCCGTTCGTTGGCGTCGAAGATCTGGTTGGCGGCCTTCTGCTGTTTTTCCTGGAGCTTGCCGAGATCGCCCTTGCGGAGCATGTCGGTCAGCCACTTGATGCCGGTGAGCGGCGAGCGGAGCTGGTGCGACGCGATCGAGATGAACTCCGACTTGCGCCGGTCGATCTCCATCTCGTCGGTGATGTCGCGGAAGACCGCGATGGCGCCGATGGTCTCCTCGTCGTGGATGACCGGCGTGACGACGATATGCACGGGGAACGGCTTGGCGCCCGATCGCGCCATCCAGAGCGGCTTCGGCGGCAGCGGCGATTCGATGCGCTTGCCGGTCGCGAGGGCCTTCTGCATCGGCCGCACGTCCGCGTCGATGACCCCGCCTTTCTCGTCCTGCAGGGCGATGGCGTTGAAGATGGACTTGCCCACGAGGTCGGTGCCGACGCCGATCAGGTCCGCCGCGAACTTGTTGAAAAAGATGATCTGACCTTCGCGGTCGGTCGCGACGACGCCTTCGCCGATGCTCGCGAGCAGCGCCTCGATGCGCGCCTTCTCAAGCTCCGCCATGCCCTTGTTGAATTCCAGCTCGACGGTCCTCGCTTTCACCTTCTCTTCCGTCTTCCCGTAGGCCTCCTTGAGACGGACGGTGATCAGGTCGAAGATGCCGGTCAGCTCGTCGATCTCGCCGAGACCTTTCGGCAGCTCGCCGCGCTCGTCGAGCTCCCCGATGACGACGTGCCGCATCGTGGTCACGAGCTTCCTGATGCGCCGGAGGATGAGCATGTCGCCCATCGTGAGGCCGGCCCACAGCGCGATGAGCGCGAGGAAGATGGCGATGCCTGCGACGCGGATCGCCGCGGCGCGGACGTTAGCCTCCGCGACCGCCACGGGGACGCCCACGTAGACGTAGGCGGAAGGCGAGGCGAGATCAGGCAGACGCCGGAAGGAATAGATGCGGTTCACGCCATCGAAGCCGGCGAGGCGGACGCTGCCCTCCTTGCGCGAGAACATCTCGGCGGAAAGCGCGGACTCGGGAAGGGGCTGGCCGGCGAATCGGTCGGGTTCGGGATAGCGCAGGAGCATGACGCCGCGGCCGTCGACGACGCCGAAGGCCGTGTCGGACGGGAGCGACGAAGCGAGGCCTCCATCGGTCAGACGGCGGACGTCCAGGAACGCGAACGCGACGCCCTTGAACGTTTCGCCGTCCATGATCGGAAGCGCGAACCCGATGGTCGGCCTGTCCGCGCCGGCTTCGACGGCGTAATCGCCCATGGCGAACCCCTTCGCCGCGAGCGCGCGTTTCACCGCCGTCTGCGACGCGACGGAAGGCTGGCCCGCCGGGGAACCGCAGACGACCGATCCTGAAGGCGACGCCACGCCGACGGCGGCGAACCGCTGGTCACGCGCGATGATGCCCGCGGCCGCGGCGTCGCATGCCCCGGCCGATGCCCCGTTCGAGGCGGCGGATGCTTCGCCGAGCGCGCTCCGGGCGCCGTCGACGAACCCCCGCTCCACGAGCGTGGCTGCCGCGGCGAGCCGGGAAGCCGACGCGTCGCCGTCCGCCATGACGGCCGCACGCATGTCCACGGCGGAGCTGACGGCGATCGCGGCGACGGCAAGCGAGGAAAACAGCACGACCAAGGCGACGCGGCCCGATAGGCTGCGGATGAAGACCCGTTCACGCGGTGCCTGGCGCGGCGCCTGGTGCATATAATCTTCCTTTAGTATAGCAAAAAATCGGCACCTGTTCAACGGCGGCCGCGGCGGCCCGGACGGGCGGAAGCGGGGTAAACGAAAACCCCGGCGCACGGCCGGGGTTGAGAGAAATACGGATGCGCGCGGTCAGCGCACGGCCTCGCAGGCCTCCTTCACGATGGCCAGCACCGCCTCGGGCGGAAGGATGCTGCCGCCGTCGCGCGGCGATCCGATGACATTGTCGCTGCCTCCCCAACGGTCGGCATCGCCGTCGGACACGCCCTCGGCCTCGTTGAGCCGGCGGCAGACGTCCTCGAGCGGGAGCCAGCGGATGAACCGCGAACGCCGCACGATCACGTACCGGAAGCACTTGGGGCCCGCGGAGACCAGCGACACGAAGGCCTTGAGGCCCTTCTGGGCGACGCCGATCCGCGCGTGCTTGCCGACCTCCCGGATGAACTGCCACCGATCGAACTCGGCGATGACCTCGAACCGGTCGTCCGGCTCGATCTCCTTGCCGCGGCCGCACAGCGATGCGCGGATGCGGCGATGGGTCTCGCGGATCAGGGCGTGCATGGCGTCACCGTCCAACGCATGGAGGGAACCGTCGGCGCGCGCGTCCGTGTAGGGCTCGCTCACCCAGAGAAGGCGCTTCAGCAGATGCCAGCGCTTCTTGATCGGGTAGAGGCCTGCGGACATGTCGAGGACGTCCTCAAGGTTGATCATCTCCTTGAGGCGGAACTTGAACCGGGGGTCCTCGACCTGATCGGGGTTCATGAGCGCGTAGGTCGTCCACTGGACGTCCTGATCGCAATCGTTGACGTAGAGGGTCGCATGCGGCTTGCCCTCGGCGCCGAACGTGTCGTAAAGCCCCATCTTCACGAGATGCAGCGCCTGCGCGCAGCTCGAACGCGTCGCGATGCGGTCGCAGTCCTCGTGATGGTTGATGTTCAACCGGAGCCCGTCGGGAGACGAGCGCGGGGGGCCGACGCAATAGCCATCGATGGCGATGCTGTACGCCGGGTACCCGGAAAACTCGTCCCAGGCGATGGTCTTCCGCGGCTCGCACTTCAGATGGACGCCCATGAATGTGAACCTGCCTTTCGCCCCGTGTTTTCGGGGCGGACTTTGGTGTGAAAGGACCGACCCGTCACGCTACTCCCGGCCCCCCGGGTCGTCAATGGTGCGTTTTCCCCTGCGGACGCCCGCGTTCCCTTTGCGCCGGAAAAGGTGCTATACTGCGCCTTGAACGAAGTAGCCGAACGGTTAAGCGGGCGAGCCGTCCCGATGAACGCGAGTCCAGCCGCTCAGCCGCTTCCCCACTCGAACACTGCGCCCATTATGGCCCTCACCATCCCCCTCAAACGGGACCCCGAAGAGAACGACGACGAGACGCTCCTCTTTCCCGAAGCGGCGCACCTCGCAGCGGTCAGGACGGCGGAACCGCCGTCCGAAGATCGCTGGCTGGAAAGCCATGAGGACGGCCGCCTCGCCGTCGACGTCCTGGAAAACGAGAAGGAACTGGTCATCACTTCGGCCATCGCCGGCGTGAAGCCGGAAAACCTTGAGGTTTTCGTGCACAATGATATGCTCACCGTCCGCGGAAAACGGCGCGCGGATCCGGAGGTCGAAGCGGGCGCGAAATACCTCGTCCGCGAATGCCACTGGGGCTCGTTCTCCCGCTCGGTGATCCTCCCCATGGAGATCGATGTCGACGCCATCTCGGCGACGATCAAGGACGGCATGCTCGTCGTCCGCATGCCCAAAACGCACCGCTCGAAACGGATTTCCGTGCGCGAACGCTGAGCTATGCGCAGCCTCCCCCTCCTCGTGACGGTGGCGGCCTATGACGGCCGGACGGCGACGCTCACGACCGAAAGCGGCCACTCGTTCGCGCTCTCCGGACGCCATCTCCAGGGCGCGTGCGCGCCCGGTTCCGCGCATTGCCTGCAGCTCGACGAAGTCGCGGGTTGGCCTCTTGAAGACGAAGAACGGGTCGCCTTGTCACGGGCGATGCTCCATGAAATGCTTACCGCGTCATGACCGACCATCTTTCGGGACCGGCTAACATGCTGCGCGCGAAGGGCGCCGGCGGCGGCCGGAAAAACGGAAAACGGCGACGGTCACCGTTCAGCGCGCGCACGGTGGCGGTTTTTTTATTGGGCCTCGCGCTCGTCGGCGTGGGCGTCTTCGGATCGCTCGCCGCGGTCCAGGGCGATGCCATCGCGCAGGGCGTGAAGGCGCGAACCGTCGACCTCGGCGGCAAGACCGCGCAGGAAGCGGCCGCGGCGCTCCGCGAACGGGTCACCGGATTCACGCTGACATTCGACCTCGCCGGCGCCACGACGCGGATCGGCCCCGCCGACGGCAAGGGCAAGCGGGCCGTCGTTTCCTATGACGTCAATCGCGCCGTGAAGGAGGCCGTCAGCGTGGGCCGCGACACGAACGCCATCCGCGCGCTCGCCGAACGCCTGAACGCGACGCTCTTCGGCGCCGACGTCGCCATCCCCTACACCTTAGACCGAGTCGCCCTCCGCGCCGCGCTCGAAGAAAAGTTCTCCTCGGCGGTATCGCCGGCGCGCGACGCGCGATTCGACATCGCCATCGACGCCGCCGGATCGCCCGCGGTGAGCATCATCGCGGGCAAGGAGGGCGTTTCAGTCGACTATGACGCGGTCATGCGCGCGGCCGACGAACGCCTGAAGGACCTCTCCGACGAGGTCGTGGACGTGCCCACGACGAAGGCGCGCCCCGCGCTCTCGCGCAAGGACATCGAACCGCTCGTGCCGGAAGTGATCGCCGCGCTCGAACGCGCCCCCCTGACGTTCATGGCCAAGGACGTGACATGGACCGCCTCGAAACGCGCCGTCGCGGACTGGATCGTCGCGGTGCCTCCCTCGACGAGGGACGGCGGACCGACGCTCGGCCTCGACAAAGACAGGGTGAGCACGTATCTCGCCGGACGGGCCGAAGAAGTGGCCGTCCCGCCGAAAAACGCCGTCTTCGAGGAAAAAGACGGCCGCGTGACCTCGTTCGAACCCTCCGCCGACGGCGAGACGCTGGACATCGACGCCTCCGTCGCCGCGATCGCCGCGGCGCTGTTCGCCCGGGACGCGGCGCCGGCGGAGATTGCGCTTCCCATCGCAATCGTGCGACCGGAGGTCGACACGGAACGCTCCAATCCTTACGGCATCAAGGAGATCATCGGCATCGGCGCGACGAACTTCGTCGGGAGCCCCTCCAACCGGCGGCACAACATCGCGGTGGGCGCGGCGAGCGTCAACGGCTCGCTCATCGCCCCAGGCGAGGAATTCTCGCTGCTCAAGACGCTCGGCAAGATCGACGCCTCGACCGGCTACCTCCAGGAGCTCGTCATCAAGGAAAACAAGACCATGCCCGAATTCGGCGGCGGCCTCTGCCAGATCGGCTCCACCACGTTCCGGGCTGTCCTCGATTCCGGCCTCCCGGTCACCGAACGACAGAACCATTCCTACCGCGTGCCGTACTACGAGCGCGACGGCGACGGCAAGAGCATCGGGCCCGGCAAGGACGCGACGATCTACGATCCCGCGCCGGACTTCAAGTTCCTGAACGACACCGGCCACGAGATCCTCATCACGACGGCTATCGACAAGAACAAGCTGTCGTTCACCTTCTGGGGAGTCCGCGACGGCCGCAAGGCCGAACAGACGACCGCGAAGGTCTTCAACATCGTGCAGCCGCCGGAGAAGAAGATCGTCAAGACGACCGACCTGAAGCCGGGCGAGACGAAATGCACCGAGCATGCGCACCTCGGCAGCGACGCGGTCTTCACCTACACGGTCACCTACCCCGACGGCACGGCGAAGACGAAGGACTTCAAGAGCCACTACAAGCCGTGGCAGGAAGTCTGCCTCCTCGGCGTCGATCCCTCGGAACTCCCCCCGGGCGTCACCTCGCGGGAGGTCATTCCCGATGCCGACGCGGCCGGCGCGGCAGGGACGGCGGGAAACTAGAGGGACGGAGTTTAGAGAATGGACGAGCGGTTGAGTGGACGAGCGGTTGAATGAAAGTGAAAAAGAAAAGGCGGACCTGAGGGTCCGCTTTCCTTTTATTTTGGAGATACGCG
>JAVHQX010000203.1:0-7191 GCA_036171355.1 Patescibacteria group bacterium
AAAAAACGGGCGTGTCCATGGGCACGCCCTTCGCATTCCTTTCAGTCGTCGTTGACGATGGCGGCGAAGCGGCCATCGACGAACTCCTCGAGGTCGCCGTCGGCCATGGTCTGGAGCGCCCTGATCGGGTCGTTGCAGTCGACCTGAGCGGCCGCGGGAGCCTCGGCGGACTCGGGCGTCAGGTCGATTTCGACCTCAATCGTGTCGTCCTGGCCTCCGCCAGGCTGGCGGAAATCCGCTTCGCTGAAGACGGATTCGGACAGCACCGGCGCCGGTTCGGGAAACGCGGCGGGCAGGACGATCGCCCTTACGCCGGAACCTTCCGCTTTCGCCACATCTGTTCGGCACGGACCCGCTTCATGAACGGGTTCTCCCGGACCTCCTCGCGGACGAGGTAGAGGATCTTGTCGATCTCCCCCCGGCTCGTGTCGACCTTATGAAGGGCGAAACGGTTCGCCTTCACGATGGCGTCGAGTTCGACGACGAATTTTTCCGCCAGGCGCCGGTCCTGCGGCCTCCTGAGCTTCGGACACTTGCGCATCTGGTTTACGAGCTGGCGGCATCGCTTCTCGGCCGCTTTTCGGGCGGCACGGCGACGTTGTGCGCGACGTACGGCGACGCAGGCGAATGAAAGAGCGATGATACCGGCGATCACCGCCGCCGACCTGGTGAACAGGGCGACGATCTGGATGAAATCCATTTGATCTCCTCTCTCGGCGTAACGCCGACGCCGAACCGTAGACGATAAGCGCGGAATTGTCAATGGCGGGAGGACGATGGAGGGGTGGTAGGAATAGGTCGTCGGTTATCAGTTAACAGTTATCAGTCGGCAGTCATGTCGGGGCAAATTCCGCACTGACTACTGAAAATTGACAACTGATAACTTCAAAAAAACCGCCCCTGAAGCGGGGCGGTTTCCGTTCACCGCCGGCGAGGCGGCGGCGGGCGGCGGAGCCTGAGGACCTTGTCGGCGAACCCGGCCTTCACGGCCTGCCGGGCGGAGAATTCCGTCTCCTTGGCGCACCATGCGCGGATCTTCGCGAGCGGCTGGCCGCTTCTCCGGGCCAGGAACCTCTCGATGTCACTCTGCAGCTCCGACATCTTCTTGAGCCGCTTGCGGATGTCCGCGAGGTCGAAGCTTGTGTCGCCGTCCGTGGAGAATCCCACGAGGTGGATCATGAGCTTCGCGGTGGGCGAGAGGAAGCGGACCGCTCCGCCCATGAAGGCGACGGTGGCGGCGGAACCGACGTAGCCGAAGCCCGCGGTGAGGACCGGCGACGCGTTCGTCCCGAACAGATCGTGCAGCGCCCATCCCGACTGGAGATGGCCGCCGCCCGACGAGAACTGGACGATGATCGGATTGCCCGACTCGGCGTTCAGTCCGGCGAGCTGGTTCGCGACCTTTCCGACCATTTCGAAGTCGATGCGGCCCGCGACGGTGATCACCCGAGGGTGGTCTGCCAGCTCGATGACCATGTCTTCCGCCTTCGGCGCGTCGTCGGCATTCCTGCCTTCGACGCTCGCCGGCGGTTCTTTCGCGTCAGAAAATCCTTTTCGACGTTTCACGGGGACCTCCATTCATCCGTCCTTATCAAAGGAACGTCCATGACCATCAAAGCATACCCAGGGGGGAAGGCAAGGGCGTCTTTCGCGCCTTGCGAGCGCGCCTTTTCCGTGGAATGATGGGCCGGATATGGCGATACCGGCGCATGTCACGGTGAAAAACGGGTCGCTGCCGCCGAGTCCCGGCGTCTATCTGATGAAGGACGCGGACGGGAAGCTTCTCTATATCGGCAAGGCGACGTCGCTCCGGACCAGGGTCGGGAGCTATTTCGTGCGCCCGGCCGACGAGCGCATCGCCGCGATGGTCACGCACATCAGGTCGATCGACTACATCGAGACGCCCACGGCGGTCGAGGCGCTCATGCTCGAGGCGAAGATGATCAAGAAGCACCAGCCGCCGTACAACGTGATGGAAAAGGACGACAAGAGCTTCGTCCATCTCGCCTTCACCAGGGAACCGTTCCCGCAGCCGGTGCTCATCCGCGCCTACGAGCTTGCGCGCACGCCGAAGAGGCGTTTCCTCAAGGTCTACGGGCCGTTCGGCTCGGCCGCGTCGGTTCGCGCGGCGCTCGACACGCTCCGCCGTTCGTTCCCGTGGACGACGTGCAAGCCCGGCCGTCCGCGGCCGTGCTTTTATCGCCACCTCGGGTTGTGTCCGGGCGTCTGCACCGGCGAAATCACCTCGGCGCAGTACAAGAAGATCATCCGCGGCCTCACGCGTTTCTTCGAGGGGGGCAGGGAAGCGGTCGTCCGGGAGATGCGCCGCGATATGCGGCGCGCCGCGGCCGCCCAGGAATTCGAGGAGGCGGCAGCGATCCGCAACCGTCTGTACGCGCTCGAGAACGTCCGCGACATCGCGGTCATCAAGAAAGAGGAAAAGGGCCTCGGCGAATTCATCGACATCTTCGGGCGCATCGAGGGATACGACATTTCCAACATCTCCGGACAGGATGCCGTCGGAAGCATGGTCGTGTTCGAGGACGGAGAGCCGAAGAAGGCGGCCTACCGCATTTTCGCGATTCGCGACGTGCAAGGCCCGAACGACGTCGCCATGATGACCGAGGTGCTCCGCCGGCGCTTCGCGCGCGCCGGAGCGGGGGAGCGGGCCTGGCGGAATCCCGACCTCATCCTCGTCGACGGCGGCGTCGGCCAGATGAACGCCGCGCGGAAGGTGCTCGACGAACGCGGGCTCAGGATCCCGCTCATCGGCATCGCCAAGGGGTTCGATCGCAAGCAGGACCAGCTCGTGTATGACAAGGGCGACTACGAGCTCGCAAGGCTCGTGCAGGCGTTCAAGCCGCTGCTCCAGCGCCTGCGCGACGAGGCGCACCGTTTCGCGATATCATGGCATCGTCGCAAGCGCGCGAAGACGTTCCTCGCGTGACGCTTGCGTCCGCGGCGGCGGCGCTCCGCTTCTCTTTCGTGCATGCGCGGCGTATCATGGGCTGACGACGACGTGGTTTCCGTATGTTTCGTCCGTGGAAAAAATCGCGGGTACTGACCGCGCTGGGCGCGGTCGCGACCATCCTGCTGTTCGCCTGTCATGTCCGAGGGCGGTCGCCGCACCTCTTTTTCGCATGGCTCGCGCAATCGTTCCTCCATGGACGGCTCGACATCGCGCCTGACGTCGGAGGCACGGTCGGTTTCCTCGATATGACGCTGCGGCACGGCGCGTACTACCTGCCGCTGGGGCCGTTCCCCGCGCTCCCGCTGCTCCCGCTCGTTGCCTTGTTCGGCGCGCAGCCCGCGCTCACGTCCGCGCTGCACGTCGCACTCGCGTTCGTCGTCGCCGTCCTCGCGTACCGCCTCGCGCGGCGCTACGGCCTCGACGCCCTGACCTCGGCCTGGCTCACTGCGGCGTTCTGCGTCGGTTCCGTCGCCATCGGCGTGCTCTTCCTCGACGGCCCCTGGTATTACGCGCAGACGCTCTCGCTCGCCGTCATCTTCGCCGCGCTGCTCGAATACAAGGGTCGCGACCGCCCGGCGGTCATCGGCATGTGGATGGCGCTCGCCGTCATGACGCGGCTGCCCGCGGGCGTCGGCCTCCTGTTTTTCGCGGCGATGACGATCGTCTCGCGGAAGTCCTGGCGCGACAAGGCTCGCCGCCTGCTCGCCCTCGCGGCGCCGCTCGCCGCCGCGGCCGCGATCCTCTGCCTGTACAACGCGGTCCGGTTCGGCAGCCCGTTCGACAACGGCTACGTCGATTCGATCATGAACCCCGACTCGCGGGCAGCCCGCGACCGCGCCGTCTACGGCATCTTCAACCCGGCGTATTTCCGCCGGGACGCGTGGTATTATTTCTTCCAGGGATTCAGCAGGCGCGGCGGACGCTTCGTCGTCGACGTCGAAGGCCTGAGTTTTTTCATCGTGGCGCCGTCCTTCCTTTTCGTCGCCGCCGCGCGCCGCATCACGTCGGAATGGGCCGCGGGCATCGCGACGTTCGCGGCCGCGCTCGCCGTCTTCCTCACGTATTACGGGACGGGCGGCCTGCAGTTCGGCCCCCGTTACCTCAACGACGCCATGCCGTTCCTGTTCGTCGCGCTGCTCCTCGCGGTGAAAGAGCGGGGCCTGTCGATCCGGTACCGGAGCCTGATCGCGGCGAGCGCGGCGTTGAACATCGTGTTGTTCTACGATTTCGCCAGGATGTATTGGTGACCAGCCTCGCATATGCCGGAACAGCAGGACATCACGCCGCACGGCGGCACACATGACGGAGGGGCCGCGTCCGCGGATTCGTCACCTCACGGACACGGGCGATCCGCCCGTTCGTGGAACGCGGTCGACCGTTTCATCCGCGCGTTGCGCACGCGCCAGGCGCTGCCCTTCATCGCCGCGGGGGACCGCGTCCTCGACGTGGGTTCCGGACGGGACGCGCATTTCCTGCGGGCGCTCGGCGGACTCGACGTGGAGTACGTCGGCGTCGACCCTGAAGCCGAGGACGCGCTTCCGGCTCCTCGCGCCACGATCATGCGGGCGTCGTTCGACGGCCGCCTGCCGTTCGGCGACGGCTCGTTCACCAAGATCGTCTCCCTGGCGTCCCTCGAGCACCTCGACGATCCCGCCTCGCTCCTTCGGGAATCGCGCCGCCTGCTCGGCAGGGGCGGCATGCTGATTCTGACGACGCCGACGCCCGCCGCGAAGCCGGTCCTCGTGGCGCTCGCCGCGTTCGGCATCGTCAACAAGGAGGAGATCGCGGAACACCGGAGGTATTTCGGCCGCGACGAGCTCGTCGGCCTTTGTCGCGCGGCGGGATTCTCGCGCGTCGAGCACCGTCATTTCGAATTAGGTTTCAACCAACTGGTCATATGCGGCGCCTGAAAGGCATGGGGATCCCGGGGACGCTGGTCATCGCGGCCCTTTTCATGTGCGGGTTCGCGTCGCTGTTGACGCTCACGCAGGACTACCGGTACGGCGACCGCCAGTACGCCTGGCTGGCGGATTCGTTCCTTCACGGCCGCATGGACATCGATCCCGTCTTCCTCGAGTCTGGCACGACGGCGATAGATACCGTGGTCCGGGACGGGAAGTACTATTGGCCGCTCGGGCCGCTGCCTGCGGTGCTGCTCATGCCGCTGGCCGCGCTTTTCGGGCCCGAAGGGCAGCTCCAGGCGGCCGCGCAGGTCTCGGCGGTGATCCTCGCATGGATCGCCGCCTACGCACTCGTCCGAAAGTCGGGGTTCGGAGGCGCCGACGCCGCCTGGCTCACCGTGGCGTTCGCGTTCGGCACGATGTTCATCGGCGTCGCGATGTATCCCTTGCCATGGTACCTGGCGAACGTGATCGCCGTCCTCGCGTCGCTCGCCGCGCTCATCGAGTCGCGCGGCAGGAACCGCCCCGAACTCATCGGCATTCTCATCGCGGCCGCCTTCGCGACGCGCCTCACCGCGGGGGCGGTCGGCGCGGCGTATTTCTTCGTCCGTGAACTGCTGGCGGCGGGGCCGTTCCGCGCGCGGCTCGTCCGCATCGCCAGGTTCGCCTCGCCGGTGGCCTTGGCGCTCATCGCGCTCGGTTGGTACGACGCCGCGCGTTTCGGCAGCCCGTTCGACAACGGCTATCGCGATTCGCTCCTCAACCCAGGCGGACTCGCCGTCGATCGCGAGCGCCACGGCATCTTCAGCCTGACGTACGTCGGCCGCAACGTCCGTCAGTATTTCCTTGCGCCGCCCCGCATCATCGACGGGTTTCCCGTGCCGGACAAGCACGGCTACAGCGCGGTGCTCATGGCGCCCGCGTTCCTGTGGATCTTCGCCGCGAAGCGGCGGATGCCCGACCTCGTTCCCGTCGCCGCCGCGACGGCGCTCGCGCTGGCGATTTTCATGCCGTTCTATTCCGGCGGCGCGAGCCAGTTCGGACCCCGTTACCTGAACGACGTCCTCCCGTATTGGTTCATCCTCCTCCTCGCGGTGTTCCGCGAGCGCGGTCTCGGGCGCGCGCCGAAGGCCGTCATCGCCCTGAGCGCGGCGGCGAACCTGGCGCTCGTGGGGCTCTACGCCGTCTTCAATCTCATGAACCCGTCCTGAGTATGTTTCTCGTCGGACACGCGGCAATCGGCATGACGCTTGCTGCCGGGACGGACAATCCCGTACTGGCGTTCGTCATCGGCTGGGCGTCGCATTACGTCGCCGATTTTATTCCGCACGGCGACGAGGAGGCGGGGGAGTGGGTGAAACGCGGGCATGAGATCAAGCGGCTCCTCGTCCTCGTCGGGATCGACGGAGTCCTGCTTGCGGCGGCCTACGGATGGTTCGTCATGCACCGCGGATTCTCTCCGGCGCCGCTCGCGGCGGCGATCGGCGCCACGGTGCCCGACGTCATGTGGGGGATCGAGAAGGTCTTCAAGCGGAAGCTGTTCGGCGCGCATGAGCGGCTCCACGGGCTGAACCATAATTTCTTCGACGTCCGCATGCCGCTCGGCGTCGGGCTCGCGCTCCAGGCCGCGGTTACCTGCTCGCTCTGGGCATGGTTGACTTTGCGGTGACGGGAAAGTAAACAGTACACGGTACACAGTACGTGAGAGCGATTCCGCGTACTGAATACTGCGCACCGTTTGCTCCAAAGGAGGAGTCATGAAGATCTTTTTTGCGACGACCAACGCCGCGAAGGTGACGAGCGTCGCGCGCGTGCTCGGCGCGTACGGCATCGCCGTCGAACGCGTCGATCTCGAACTTCCGGAACTCCAGGCCGAGGAAGCGTCCGGCGTGGCGCTCGGCAAGGTCCGCGCCGCGGTCGACGTCTTGCGCGCGCCGGTCATGGTCATCGACTCCGCGTTCCACGTCGACGCGCTCGACGGTTTTCCGGGTCCTTACGTGAAACACGTGACGAAGAAGATCGGGATCCGGGGCTATCTCGACCTGCTCGCGCGGCATCCCGATCCCGCCGCTCGCGGCTGCTCTTTCACGGACGCGGTCGCGCTCGCGCATCCGATGTTGCCCGCGCCGCTCACGTTCGTGCGCGTCGAACGCGGTCGCATGGCCGACGCTCCTCGCGGCAATCCCGCGGGGCACAAGTCGCCGATGGCGACGCTGTTCATTCCCGACGGCTGCGACAAGACCATCGCGGAAATGCCGCCGGACGAGTTCCATGCATACCGCACGCGTTCCGTGCCCGGACGCGTGCGGTATGCATGGA
>JAVHQX010000204.1:0-7093 GCA_036171355.1 Patescibacteria group bacterium
GCCCAACCGTCGTTCCGGATCGAACGGACCGCCTCGATCCCTTCCTCGGAGAGGAACACGGCTTTCTCGCGGTCCGCCGCGCCGCCCGACGATTGGATCGGGCCCACCACCATGAGCAGCAGCCCTGCGGCCATCACGCCGAAAACGGCGATGGCAAGCATCGCTTCGACGAGGGAGAAGCCGCGCAGGACGAGCCCGCGTCCATGCGCCCGATTCGCACGTTGTAACGTCGGAGGTTGCATGTTCGGTCGCGGCAGAATTTTCAGTTCTCAGTTCACAGTTATCAGTTTTCAGCGCCTGATGCCGTCTCATTTTCGGACTGAGAACTGACAACTGATAACTGAGAACTCTAATCCGCGTCGATCATTCCCGCGGCGTTGATCGAGACGGTCTTCGTTTCGCCGCCGGAGCCCGTGAAGGTGATCGTTCCGCTCTCCGTCGGCGCGCCGCGCCGGTTCGCAAAATGGACGTCGCAGTTTCCCGTGCCGGCGGGGAGCGCGCAGGCGCCGCCCGGCGCCAGCATCACGGCGGAAACGGACACGTCGCCGGCGAGCGCATGCACCGCGTTGTCGGGGTCCGCGGGAGCGTAGGCCGCGCCCCGGAACAGGACGAACTTCGTCCCCTCGAAGTGCACGCCGAAACGCGCGCCGTCCTTGCCGCTCATGACGGACGACTGCGCCTCCCTGAGCGAATCCACCGCCTCGGTCGCGGACTGCGCGGCGTCGTTCGAGGCGAGCGAGTTCGACAGGAACGGCGCGGCGAGAAGGGCGACGAACCCGATCATCGCGATGACGACGATCACTTCGAGGACGGTGAAGCCGCGAACGGGCGGAGTTTTCAGTTTTCGGTTTTCAGTCCGCGCCATAGTCCGACTTATTTTCAGGAAGGGAGGCGATCAAGGAATGCAGCATGGCCATTATCCGATCCAGCTTCACGCTCAGGTTCGCGAGTTCCCTTTCCTTTCCGAATCTCAGGCGTTTTGCGATCTCCAATTGGGTTTCCAGTTCGGCCGCGGAACCTTTCGCATGCCTCAGGAAATTCCTGAAATCCTTGGCCGTTCCTTTTTTGCTGCCTTCGGCGATGTTGGAGGGTATCGATACGGCCGCCCTGCGCATTTGAGAAACGAGGCCGAAGAGTTCCTCTCTCGGAAACTGCCGCGTCATGTCATACGTCTCCGAAACGGCTTCCATCGAAGCTTGCCAAACGACAAGGTCGCGGTACGAGCGGCTTCTTCCTTGCATAACGGCGCATGACTTACCTCCCCCACCGCACGTTTGTCAACTGAAAACGGAAAACCGAAAACCATAGATCACAACCTCCTGATCGCCGCGATGAAGTTGTAGATCGGGATCAGGATGGCGTAGGCCATCGCGAGCGCGATGAGGCCGATGAACAGAAGGAGAATCGGCTCAAGGACGGTCTGGAGGTTCTTCATGGTCGTCTCAACCTCGAGCTCGTAGAAATCGGAAAGGTATCCGAGCACCTCTTCGAGCTTGCCGGCGCGTTCGCCGACGCCGATCATGCGCGAGGTGAGCCGCGGGAAGAGATCGGGGTAGCGGAGGATGACCTCCGAGACCGGCTGGCCGCGCTGCACCTCGACCAGCACGCGGCCGAGCGCGCGCTTGTAATAGATGTTGTTCAGCACGGTGGACGTCACCTCAAGCGCCTTGGTGATGTCGATGCCGCTCTTGAGCAGCGTCCCGAAGACCAGCGAGAAACGGGCGAGATTCACGTCCTGCACGATCTTGCCGACGATCGGCAACCGGATATGCAGCATGTGCGTGACGGGCGCGAGGAACTCGCGGCGGAGGAACCACCAGACGAAATACAGGGCGCCGAACAGGCCGAAGAACGACAGCAGCGTGTACTTCCTGGCGATCGCGGAGACCTTGAGGAGGACGACGGTCACCCACGGCAGCTTGATGCCCTGGAGCCCCGAGAACAGGTTGGCCACCTGCGGTAGGACGTAGGTCGCGAAGAAGAAACCGATGAACGCGGCGGCAAGGACGACGATCGTCGGGTACAGCAGGGCGGTGCGCACCTTCTGGCGAAGCTCGTGCTCCTTAGTGAACTGCACCGCGAGATGCTCGAGATTCTCCTCGAGATTGCCGGAGATCTCGCCGACGCGGACGATGTTCACGTAGAACGGCGAGAACACCTGCGGGAACTGGTCCAGCGCGTCGGAGAATCGCTCGCCGCGTTCGACGCGGCGGTAGACCGCCTTGAGGATGACGCGGAACCGCCAAGTCGACGACTGCTCGATGAGGATCTGGATCGATTCGAGCAGCGTGAGGCCCGCCCTGAGCATGACCGACAGATGCTTGGTGAAGAGCACCTTCTCGACGTGGCTGACCGTCCCGAGCAGCCAGGCGTTGATCCTCTCCGCCGAGCGGGTCCTGCGGACCTCGTCGACGGACACGACAACGAGCCCGCGGGCCTCAAGGTCCTGGATGACGGCATCGCGGCTGGCGAGTTCGGAGATCCCCCGCCGTAACTTGCCGCTGTTGGTGGATGCGACGTATTGGAAAGGCATGAGGAGCGGGGAAGTGAGACAGTGAGAGAGTGAGAAAGTCCTCCGTTGAGCGGCTTTTTCACCTTTTCACTATACCACTTCCGGCTAGCCGCCGGCGACCCTGACCACTTCGTCGATCGTGGTGAGCCCCGCGGCGACCTTCTCGATGCCGTCGACGAACATCGTCGTCATGCCGTTCGCTATCGCCTGTTTCGCGATGGCGTTGGCGTTCGCGCCCTTCATGATGAGGTCGCGGATGCCGTCATCGACCTCGAGCAGCTCGAAGACGCCCACGCGCCCGAGGTATCCCGTGTGATTGCAGCGGTCGCATCCCTTGCCGTGGTACAGGTGCAGCGCGCCACCCTTCTTCTGCGCGGCGACGAGCTTCGCAATGACGTCCTCGGGCACTCCCTGGGCGACAAGCTCGTCGTGCGTGGCCTCGTAACTCACGATGCAGCGTCCGCAGATGCGGCGCACGAGTCGTTGCGCGATGATGGCGTTCACCGTGGACGCGATGAGGAAGGGCTCGATCTTCATGTCGCGGAAGCGCGGCAGCGTCGTCGCGGCGTCGTTGGTATGCAGCGTCGAGAGCACGAGGTGGCCGGTCATCGCGGCGTTCACGGCGATGCTCGCGGTCTCCTCGTCGCGGATCTCGCCGACCATGATGATGTCGGGGTCCTGGCGGACGATGGAGCGGAGGCCGGAAGCGAACGTGAGGCCGGTCTTGGGATTCGCCTGGATCTGGTTCACGCCCTCGATGGCGTATTCGATCGGATCCTCGATGGTCGCGATGTTCACGTCGCGCGTGTTGAGGATCTTGAGGACCGCGTACATCGTGGTCGTCTTGCCCGATCCGGTCGGGCCGGTGGCCAGGATCATGCCGAACGATTTCTGCATGTGCCGGCGGAGCTTCTTCATGTCGCGCTCGGCGAAACCGAGGTCCTCGAGGTTGAACCGCTTGCCCTTCTCGGAGAGGAGGCGCATGACGACCTTCTCGCCGTCGACGATGGGCAGCACGGACACGCGTACGTCGACGCGCTCGCCGTCGAGGATCTCCTGCAGCTTTCCGTCCTGCGCCGCGAAGTGCTCGTCGGTGCGGAGCCGGGCGAGGATCTTGATGCGGGTCACGATCGGGTCAAGGATCTCGCGCGGCAGCGAGACGACGTCGTGGAGGATGCCGTCGATGCGGTACCTCACGACGACCTCCTTCTCGCGCGGTTCCACGTGGACGTCGGACGCGCCGTGCTGATACGCGTAGTTGAGGATGAGCTGGACCGCGGTCACGACCGTCTCGTCCTCCTCGCCGCCTTTCTCCCGCGCCTCTTCGCGTTCCTCGGCGGTCTTCGTCAGGAAGTCGGAGCTCTCGAGCAGCGTCTTCATCGCCGCGTCCAGGTCGCTCGCGTATTTCTCGATCGCCGTGGCGATGCCGCGCTCCGTCGCGAAGTACGGCCTGACCCTAAGGCCGGTCTTCTTCTCGATGAGCCTGATGAGCTCGAGGTCGTCGGGATCGCGGAGCGCGACATGGAGGCCGTCCTCGCCCGTGCCGAACGCGATGATCCGGGACCGCCGGGCGACGCGCTCCGGGACGATCCGCAGCACATGGTCCTCGATCTTCTCCTTACCGAGCTTGGCGTACGGATAGCCGAGCGCCTCCGCGACGATCTGGCCGAGGTAGTCGTCGGGGATGAGATTCCTGTCCACGAGCACGGAGTCGATCGAAAGGCCTTTCTTCTCGGCCTCCTTCCTGGCGTCGTCGAACTCCGCGGCCCCCACGAGGCCGGATTCGACGAGCGCGGTCTTCAATTGTTCCGCGGCCATGCGCACAGCGGTCAGCCTTTAATGCCCTGCAAATAGCGTACGTAGATCTCCTTCACCCGCTGCACGACCTCGTTGATGGAAACGTCGGCCTTTACCAGGAAATCGAGGGCGCCGAGGCTCTTTGCGCGCGTGATATCCTCGTCCTGGCCGAGGTTCGAAAGGATGACGACGGGGATGTCCTTGGTCTTGCCGTTGGCCTTGAGTTCGGTGAGCAGGTCGAAGCCGGACATCCTCGGCAGGATGAGGTCGAGCAGCACGATGTGCGGCGCGTCGGCGAGGATCGACCGCAGCCCCTGTTCCGCGTCCGAGGCGGCGCGCACGTCGAAACCCTCCTTGATGAACTTGGTCATCAGGATCTTCTGGAGGAACTTGTCGTCCTCCACGAGGACGACCTTCAGTTTTGCGCCGCCCGCGGCGGCGGATTTCTGTTCCGCCATACTGTCGGGGTTCGGTCCCCCGGGCCGCGCCGCATCCTTGCGGAGCGCTCCGGGGAGCCGAACGTCATGCGGCGGCGTTCTTCGCCGCGCCCGCCTTTCCGAGCACCGTGCGCACCTGTTCGACGATCTGCGACGGCGTGAGGTTCGCCTTGGTGAGGAACGCCACCGCGCCGAGCGCCATGCCGCGCTTGACCTCGTACTCCTGGCCGAGGTTCGAAAGGATGACGACGGGAATCTCTTTGGTCTTGGAGTTCATCTTGAGATCCTTGAGCACCTCGAAACCGTCCTTGATCGGCAGCACCACGTCGAGAAGGATGATCGCGGGCGAGTGTTGGAGCGCCGAATCGAGGCCCTCGATCCCGTCGACCGCCTCGAGCACCTCGAAACCCTCCATCCGCAGCTTCGTCGAATAGATGTCGCGGAGCGCGGGCTCGTCTTCTATCACCAGGACCTTGGTTTTCTGTTCCATGGATTGCTCGGTCATAGGGGCGTCATGATGGCTTAGTCGCGATTTGGCGCGCCGGCCGCGGCTTCTCGGTCGGGACCGTGAACGCGACCGTCGTCCCGACCCCTTCCCTCGATTCGATACCGATCGCTCCTCCGTGCAGTTCGACGATCTGTTTCGCGATGTAGAGGCCGAGACCCGTGCCCTCGATCTCGCTGCCGACGACGTTCCTTGCGCGGAAGAACCGGGTGAACGCGTGCGGGAGGTCGTCCTTCGGGATGCCGATGCCGTTGTCCTCCACCGTCACCTTGAGGAACTTGCCCTTCCGCCCTCCCGGCGACGCCTCGTCCGTCTCTTCGATGTCGATCTCGATGTGGCCGTTCTCCAGCGTGTACTTCACCGCGTTGCCGACGAGATTCGCGACGACCTTCCGCAGGTACCCGCGGTCGGCGTACGCGGGCGGCAAGGGCTTCTTCGGCCTGTTCCAATGGAGCGCGAGATTCTTCTTCCGGCTCGAGACGGCCATGGCGCCCGCGACCTCGTCGATGACGTCCTCGACGACCACGTCCTCGATCTTGAGCGCGAGCCTGCGCCGGTCGATCCGTATGGCGTCTTGGAGCTTCTGCACCATCGTAATCAGCCGCTCGTTGGTCTGGTTGAGCTGTTCGATGAGTTCGAGCTGTTCCTTGTTGAGCCGGCCCGTGTCGCCGAAACGCATGAGCTCGAGCGTCCAGCGGAAGATGTTCAGCGGCGTCCGAAGCTCCCTGGTCGTGTGCTCGAGGAAGTCCTGCTGCTCGCGCACCGCCTCCTTGAGCGCGGAGGTCCGGTCCTGGATGGTCGCCTGCATCTTGTTGAAGGATTCCGCGAGCTGGCCGAGCTCGTCGGGGCTGCGGTACTTGATGCGCAGGTCGTAGGACTCCCGTTCCACCTTGGCCGCCGCCCGGCGCAATTCGCGGATCGGGTTCAGCACGACGGTCATCCCGAAGAGGAGGATGACGGTGAGGAGCATCACGGCGAGGATCACGAGCAGGGTCACGACGGAGACGACGCGGAAGACCTGAGCGTCGATCATCGCGGTGGTGAGGAAGATGTAGAAAAATCCGTTCGGCGCGCCGTCGGTCGTGTAGACGCGTTCCGCCAGGTACAAGGCGTCGTCCGACTGGTACGGCGAATAGCTTCCCGGCCCGAGATAATTGCGCAGGACCGAGCGGGTCAGCGCGTCGATGGCCTGGCCGGAGCTGTAGACCTGCTCGCCGCTCTCCGCGACGAAGCCGTACCCCGTGGCGAAGAGCGGCGAAATCGAGGAATAATCGGAGAAGTCGAACGCCGACTCGACGTCCGTGTCGAGGATGACGCCGAACGTCGATCCGTCGTCGCCTATGATCGGGACGCCCGCGCGCACGGCCCAGATGCCGAACGCGTCCTCCTTCTCGATGGCCGCGAGCTTCTTCCCCATGAGCGCCTTCTCGACGACGAGCGACGCGGCCATCCTCTTGCCGATCTCCTCCGGGAAATACGAGCTGTAGAGGATGACGCCCTCCTGGTCGATGATGCGGATGATGCGCGTGCCCCTGCGGTTCCGCATGAAATCGGAGATCGCATCGGGCATCATGTCGGGCGCCTTGGTCAGGGTCTGGACGAGGCCGGGCAGCGACGCGAGGCGGGAGGTCTCTTCGAGGAGCGTGAGGCTGTAGCTCGCGTAGGACTTCGTGAAGTAGTGCAAGTCGCGCCGCAGGCTCGCCCTGCGCGCGTCGAGCGACGAGGAGACGAAGTACGACGACGTGATGGCGAGGAGGCCGAGCGCGAGGAGCCACAGGATCGCCGCGTTCACGGAGACCGCCTTGAAGACCAGGCTCTTCGAAAAAAGCAGGGACGGGCGGC
>JAVHQX010000205.1:0-7092 GCA_036171355.1 Patescibacteria group bacterium
GCTAACTACAGAAGAAAAACGGCGGATTCACCAACTAAGAATGTCTATTACCTCCGAAAAAGACCGCCCTGGATCGGGCGGTTTTGCATCAGCACTTGACGTAGCGCTCAAGGTCCATGAGGACCCACTTCCAGGCGTCGGGGCCGGCGAGATGGGCGGCTGCGCCGGCCAGGAAATCGGGATGGACGGCGTCAACGAGGTCCTGCGGCGAGATGACGCGTTGCTCGAACGACGTATAGCCTTTGTGCCGTTCCTCGTACCAGAACGGAAGCGGGCCGAGGACGCCGGGAAGCCGGGCTTCGAAAGCCAGGATTGCCGAGCAGGTGCGGTCGTCCGGCGAGGCCGGCTCCCCGCGCCAGAACTTGCCGACGTAGAGCATGAGCCGGGCCTTGTCGCCGACATGGCGCCAGATGCGGCCGGATTCTTCGGTCGCGACGAAGGCTTCGCGCCAGGCGAAGACCGACCTCGCCGCCTGCCACAGCTCGTCGCGGCGCGCGAGCCGGAGCTCGGCGATGGCGCGCAGGCGGGCGTTCTCCCTATCCTGCGCCGCGCGCTCCGCTCGGTAAATCCGTCTTTCCGCCTCGTCAGCGGCGTCCAGGACTTGCCGGACCCGGTCGGGAACCGTGAGTTTCATGGCGTCCTCCTTTGAAGGTGCACGGAGAAGTCTAAGCGCCGGCCGTCGCGGTGTCAAGGCGGGTCTTGTTAAAAAAGCGGAGCCCGCGCATGGGCGCGGGCGAAGTCCTCCGAAGCGAGGGGGCACCCTCCTTCGCCGAGGCTACGGAGGGTTTCGTCTTGTAGATCGCCGCGAGTTCTCGCGGCTAGATCGCGAAGGAGGAAAAAACCCCAGTCCGAGCGGACCGGGGTTGCGGATCAGGCGTAATCCTTCGCCAGCTCGTCGAGCAGGCGTTGCAGTTCGGGATCGCCGCCGAGATCCTCGACCGTGACGGGGATTCCCCCGCCCGCGGCCGCGGAACCCGCCTGCGCCTTCTTCCTCGCGGAAGCGCAGATGAAGACGGGAAGGACGTTGCCGGCCTTCGCGAGCGGAGGCACGGCCGTGCCGTTCTCGTAGCGCACGTATCCGGCCGAACGCAGAATCTCCGCGAGGAGGTCGGCGTCGGCCCTGGCGACGAAATCGCGATCCTTGTCGTACGCGCGGGTCACGCAATGGCGCGACTCGTGCACGAGAGTCAGGAGCAGCGAGGTCATCTCCGGAAGCGACGTCCGGCTCTTCGTGGCGATCCAGATCTCTTCGAAACAGGTGTTCCCGTGGCCGGCGAACCCGGTCATCGCCTTCATGCTCTCGTCGAGCGGGTTGTAGAAGACGATGGGCAGGCCGACGCGGTCGGGGAAATGTTCCGCGAAGATGCGGAAAGCGACGAGGAACCTCGTGCGGCTCTCCTTCGAGAGGTCGTCGAACGCCACGAATTCCAGCCGTTCCTCGGGGTTCGTCGGGAAGATGACGTCGGCCTTCGGCACGCCGACAGCCTCGAGGAACCGTTTGAACCCGGAGTCGCCGCAGGTGACGAGCGTGCGCTTGTACATCTGCACGACGTCGCTGTTGACGACGTCGTTCTGCGAAGGCAGGACGATGGCCGGGCCGAAGACGGCATGAGCCGCCGCGAGCCAGACCTTCTTCACGGCTGGCGTCATGGTTTCCGAGGCGGTCGTGCCGAGCGCGTACTCCTCGAGCGAAGCGGCGCCGACGCGCACGCCCTCGAGGATCGCGCGGGCGATCCCCGGGTGGGCCAGCTTGGCGAACAGCTTGCCGAGCCAGTACGTATACATGCCGGCGCTCTTGAGGATGCGTTCCTCGGAGAGCAGGTGCTTGTTGTACAGCGAGTAGTCGAAGAGCGAACTCCTCGTCCCCTCCGCCGCGCAATCGACGAGCACGCCGAGCAGGAACAGGCGGGTCTTCCCGTCCTCGGACTTCGGCCAGATCTCGCCGATGTCCGCGACGGTCGCGTGGGGCTTGTGCGTCGAGAGGAACTTGAAGTACCGCTCGGGCGTCCGGAAGATCGAGGCGATCTCGTCGGTGTACGGAAGGTACACGGCGGTCTCGCCCTTCTTCGCGAAGGTCGTCTTGTCGACGATCTCCCACGCGAAACCCTTGTCCTCGTCGTAGGCGTTGCAGACGTGCTCGCGCACGATCTTGAACGACTTCTTGTCGTCCGCCCCGACGGGCTTGTCCCAGTCCGGGAACGCTTCCGCCACCCAGCCCGAGGGGAAACGCGACCGTTTCCAGTCGCCCTTCTCGTCCTTCTCGGCGAGGTAGTAGTGGAAGAAGACCTGGCTGGCCTTCGTACCGTCGACGTCGATCTCCTCGGTGTCGAACACGAGGTAGTAACTCCCCATGCCGTCGTTCGAGGTGATGCCCGTCGTGAGGCCGAGCCGGAGCGCGGCCACGGCGGAAAGCTTGGTCCCCGACCCCTTGTTCCCGATCACCGAGTTGTCGGCGATGCGGTCACGCTTGGTCGAGAGTCCGATGAGCTCGAGGAACTTGCGGTTCAGCGAACCGCGGTTGCTGATTTTAAAGTGCTTCACGGCACACCTCTGCGGTCGAAAGTCGATGAATGGGACTGGCGCCGCCGGAAGGCGACGCCATGGTTTCCTTGCACGGAAATTCTCATGGTGGCGCCTCCGAACCGACCGTAACACAAGAAGACCTCCCTGACAATATGGGGAGGCCGGGCCGTTTGCCGCGAAAATAAGGTGAGAAAAGGAAAAGGGGCCGGACGCAAGCGCGTCCGGCCCCTTGGCGGGTCCCCTGACCCCGGTTCAGCGCGAGGCGATCGCGCTTCCGTTCCGGCAGTTGCCGGGCATTTCGCACCACTGTCGCCAGTAGTCCTGGATGCCTCGGCGTCCTGCCGTCGTGCCCTCGTAGTAGCCTGCGGTCTGCGAACCGTAGTAACCGTTCGCGGCCGTGATCCAGGCGTCGTACCCATTCGCCGTCGCGGGTGCCCGCTCGAAGCGGTGCCGGACATCGAGAGCCGCGATGGCCATCGCGTCCGGCAGGCTGTGCGGATCGACCGTGCCGTCGCGGTCGAAATCGGCCGCGTTGGCGGTCCAAGACGTGGTGCCGTCGGCACGGACGTCGAGGATGACGGAGGGCAGGACCTGCATCGGTCCCATCGCGTAGGCGTACGAAGTTCGCACCTCGTTCGCATCGCAGATGGGCCGGCCGTTGCGGACCTGGGAGCAGACGGCCTGGAGGCCGCGCCACCACCGTTCGCAACGTTCCGCGTTGTACTCGCGGAGGCAGCGGCCGCCGCGCGCGACGAGCTCGGGAGCCGGATACCAGCCTGCGCCGGTGCCGAATCCCGAACGGAGCCCGTTGGACTCCTTCATCCAGATGCCGTAGATGATGCCCGAGGGGACATCGTACGTCTCGCTCACGGCGCGGATGAGTTCGGCGCTGTCGCCGAGGTCGCGGCGGTTGGGGTTGGGGGTCGTGGAATGAACTGCGGTTCGCGGAGCTGCCGAAGCCGTCGTTTGCGCGACGGGCCTCGGATCGGTGCGTTCGTGCCAGGCCCTCACCTGCCACAGCACCAGGACGACGAGAATAATCATGGCCCACTCGGATGCGTTTACCTTCATCGACTCCTCCTTGATTCGGGTGGACCCAGTTGGACTGGGGTTGATTGGTTGTCCCAGCAATGCTGGGCTGATGATGGTGCAAGGTACTCCTACGAACAAAAGACTATAGCACAAAAAAAGGCCCTTGTCAAGCCTTTCACGTCAATATTTTAGCTGAATCAAGCCAAATTTTCATTTCCGGCCTAAACCGATGCCGTCCAAAATAAGCTCACGGGAATCGCCCTTCTTAAAGGCGAAGGTGATTTCCCCGTAACCGGCGATGCGACGCAGTTCCGGCACGCGATCGGCCCATTCCACGAGGGTGACGGTGCGCGGCTCGCCGGCGTACTCTTCGAAGCCGATTGCCGCGAGTTCCTTCCAATCCTTCAGGCGGTACGCGTCCACGTGGCAGATGCGCGCCGCTCCCCTTTTCGCCGCGGCGGCGGACGTCGGGAACGACTGCATGAGGATGAAGGTCGGGCTCTTCACGGCCTTCTTCACGCCGAGCGCGCCCGCGAGCAGCTGCACGAAGGTCGTCTTGCCTGCGCCGAGGTCGCCGACGAGGCCGATCGTTTCGCCGCCGCGAAGCGACGCCGCGAATTTCTTTGCGAACGACTTGAGCGCGGCCAAATCTTTGATGGCGACGGTCTTCATAGAGTTGACAGACGACAGATGACAGACGGGGGACGGGAGATGACGGAGGACGGACGAAAGATTACAGACCACGGACTACAGACGACAGATGACGGATGGCGAGACATCCTACGTTAGTCTGTAAGCTGTCGTCTGTTATCTGTCATCTTTACCTTCCCAACTCCCACGAGGGATCGACGTCCGCGCGGATCGGCGCGTCGAACGCGCGGGCGCGTGCGCGGAAATAGCCGGCGAGGGCGATCATGGCGGCATTGTCGGTGCAATATGCGAGCGGCGGTTCGACGAAGCGGATGCGCGGGAGCCGTTCGGCGAGGCGCGCGGCGAGCGTGCGTCGCAGCTTCCCGTTCGCGGCCACGCCGCCCGCGAGGATGACCGACCGCACCTTCGTCGCGGCTGCGGCGCGCACGGTCTTCTCGACGAGCACGTCCACGATCGCCTGTTCGACGGAGGCGGCGACATCGCGCGCGAATCCCGGATCGGCCAGCCTGTCCTTCTCCTTCTGCAGGAAATAGCGGACCGCGGTCTTGAGGCCGGAAAAGGAGAATTCGAGATGCGGATCGCGCATGAACGGCCTCGGGAAATCGAACGCTGCCGGATTCCCCTCCGCGGCGAGCCGCGAGAGCGCGGGGCCGCCGGGATAGCCGAGTCCCATGAGCTTGGCGGCCTTGTCGAAGGCCTCGCCCGCGGCGTCGTCGCGCGTCGCGCCGAGCAACCGGTACTTGCCATGCCCCTTCATGAACAGGAGTTCTGTGTGGCCGCCGGAGACGACGAGCACCAGCGCGGGAAACACGCCTCCCGAGTCGGGGCCCGGGACATGCTTCGCGTCGCGGATGGCGGTCTCGAGGGGCGCGCCGGGAAGCCAGGCCGAGTAGATGTGGCCTTCGATGTGGTTCACGCCGACGAGCTTCTTGCCCCAGGCGAGCGCGAGCGTCCGCGCGGTGTCATAGCCGACCTTGAGCGAGGTCACGAGACCCGGCCCGCGGGTGGCCGCGACGACGTCGACGATCCGGCCGAGCGCGCGGCCGTCCTCCTCGCCGACGACCCTCTTGGCGAGGCCGGCGAGCAGCACGGGCAGCGTGACGGAATGTTCGCGCGCGGCGACCTCCGGCACGACGCCGCCGTATTTCTCATGGATGGCCTGCGTGGCGACGAGCGGCTCGAAACGGACGATACGGCCGGCCTTCACGTCAAGGAAGGCGGCCGCCGATTCGTCGCAGGATGATTCGATGCCGAGGATGCGCATAACGCAGCCAGACTATCGTATCGCTGACGGCCTGTCCACCTCCGCCGAGTCGGGTTTTCTGCTACACTTGGCCCATATGCAATCCTGGCTCTGGCTTCCTCTCGCGCTCGGTTCCGCGTTCTTCGCCGCGCTTGTGGCGATCTTCGGCAAGATCGGGGTCGACAAGATCGATTCGAACGTCGCCACGATGGTGCGCGCCGCCATCATGTTCGTCTTCATGCTGGCCGTCGTGCTCGCGTCGGGGAAGATCGGCGGCGTCGCCGACATCAAGGGAAAGGCGATGCTGTTCATCATGCTCGCGGGCGTCGCCGGCGCGCTCTCGTGGATCTGTTACTTCTGGGCGCTCAAGGTCGGCAAGGCATCCCAGGTCGCGCCGATCGACCGGTTCTCCGCGGTCATCACGCTCGTCCTCGCGGCGGCGTTCCTCGCGGAGAAGGTCTCATGGAAGACCGGCATCGGCGCGGTCATCATGACCGTCGGTGCGATCCTCATCGCGCTCGGTTGACCCTCCGCCGCGCCACTGCTACCCGCGACGCGCGCCCTATCCGAGGAGGCACGCCATGCACGTCACGTTCCGCGCACGCCGCTGGACCGAGCAGGACCTCGCCAAACGCATCTGCCAGATGCTCTACGGCGACGACAAGGTCTGGAAGGACGAGCAGACCGGCTCCCGCCGATGGCGCGCCGGCTCCGCCAACGACGTCTGGCTCCATCCGAAAGGCGAGGACGTCTTCGTCCTCCACTACCGCTACGGCACCCCCGAGCGCCGGCAGGCGCTCGCGACCGTGCTCGAATGGCGCGTCGGCGTCGACATTCTCAAGGACGCTCCCTGATGCAGGGCGTTTTTTCTTTTTGCCGAAAAAAAGACGGTCCGAAGGTTCGGACCGTCGACGGTTCAGGGCTTTCCGGCGAGGCCGGGAAAGAGCGCGCGCACCTGGGCGAAGAGGCCGGCGACGTCGGCCTTGGCCTCGTCCTCCGCGGCGCGGGGGCGGTTGGCGTAACGGATGACCGTTCCGCTCCCGTCTGCCTTCGTCCTCCCGTTCAGCCATCGCGCCTTGCGCTCCGGCGACCACTGGATCTGGTCCATGAGCGCGATGCGGTCGGGCGCGATGTTCCGCTTGGCGATGAAGGCCTCGCGGTCGGGACTGTCGACGACGATGACGTTGTTGTTCGTCCACGGCCCCATGTCCATCTCGGCGGTCTGCGCCCACTCGAGCACGACCAGGCCCTTCGCGGCCGCGAGCGACTCGCGGTACTTGCGCGCGACGTGCGGCATGGTGAGGTCGGTGAGGAACTGACGGTCGGCGTCGGCGCCGGGGCGGAACAGGCGTTCGGCCAGCACCTTGCGGTCGACCGACTTCCTTCCCGGCGCGAGCGAGGCTTCGCCCCAACGGCGCGCGATCTCGTCGCGGACGTCCTGGACTCCCGGGGAGTCCTCGTCGTAGACGTCGCGCAGCAGCTGGTCGACGTTGATGTGCGTCGCCTCGATGTCGGCCGCCTTGGCCTGACGGGCCAGCTCGGTCGCGACCCAGCTCTTCCCGACGGCGATGCCGCCGGTGACCGTGATGCGGTACTGGCCGAGCAGCCGCTCCTCGAGCGCCTGCTTCACGAACATCGGCGTG
>JAVHQX010000206.1:0-7014 GCA_036171355.1 Patescibacteria group bacterium
CGCACCACTACGTGGTGCGGGTCGATTTTTCCTGCGGGTCAGAGTTTCGCGAAGCGGAAGCCGCGCGCCCGAAGCAGGGGAACCAGTTCGGCGACGGCCGCCGCGGTCGACGGCGCGTTGGGGCCGCCGAGGTGCATGACGACGACGCTGCCGTCCTTCACGCGGTCGAGCACCGCTTTCACGATGCGTTCCGGATGCCTGCCGAAGGCATCGCCGGAAACGACCGTGCCGTCGTTCACCGTGAGCCCATAAGCCGCGACGAGCGCGTCATCGTGCGGATTGTGGCCGCACAACCCCGGATACCGGAATAGCGTCGGTTTTTTCCCCGTCACCTTCTCGATGATAGCCTGGGTCCGTTCGATTTCCGCCTTCTTCGCCTCGTCGGTCTTCAGGGCGGGCAGGCCGTAGCACGGCCAGGCGAAAGCCGAGTGGTCGTACGTGTGGTTCTCGATGGAGAAGCGGCCATCGGCGCTCAGCTCCTTGAGCAGATCGGGATAGATCTCGGCGAACATGCCTGTCGCGAAGATGGTCGCCGGGACGTCGTTCGATTTCAGCTCTTCGATGACCTTCGGGTCGTACCACGCCGCGACCTTCTTTTTTTCAAGGCGTGATTTCATTCCCTGCGTCATGTCGGCGTCGAACGTCAGGTAAACGGTTTTCGTCATGGGCGCGGACGCTCCGGCCTGCGGCGGGGCCTTCATGGGCGGAAGACGCGGCGCATCGCATCCCGCGCCGAGGAACGGGAAAAACGCCAACGTAGCGAGCGCCAGCGCGTAGCGGGGACGGGATAGTGACCGGACTTCCATAGCCGCTCAACTGTGCCGCACCGAGGAAGGCGGCGCAAGACGTTGGCGGCCGACCGCGAATCCCGATATACTGTCCGGGAATCCGCATCTTATGAAGACTTTTTCAGCAGGCTGGCCCACGCCACGTCGGACGTCATGGGGTCGTCGAAGGCCTTCTTCGTCGCGCTCGTCGTCATCGTCACGTGGGGCGTGACCGGGCCGCTGTTCGGTTATTCTGACACCTGGCAGCTGTTCATCAACACCGGCCGAACATCCGTTCCTCATGGTCATCCTCATCCAGCACACGCAGAACCACGACGCCAAGGCATTCCATCTCAAGCTGGACGAGCTCATCCATGCGGTGAAACGCGCCAGGAACAGCCTCGTCGACCTGGAATCGATGAGCGATAAGGAGCTGGACATGCTGCAGGGGGAGTTCAAGCACATCCGGGAGCGTTCTGAGCGCCGTATGAACGGGAAAGTCGGCGCCTGACGGAAAGCTGTGGGTGGAAGTCGTTGCAGGACCGCCTTAACTGGGCTATACAGGAACATATGCATAAAGCGTCCGCCATCGCCTTCCTGACCGCATTTTTTTCGCTGACCGTGGCCTTTTCCGCGCAGGCGCAGACGGTCCCGGAGGCCTCCGCGGCTCCGGTCGCACGGCCGTCGATGGTCGATTCGATTCAAAGGGCACGGAAGATGCTCCAGGACGTCGTCAGTCAGAGCCCGAAGACGCGGAAACAGCCCTATCCCGTGAGTTCCGCGAATTGGGCCAACATCACGATCGCCGTCTGGAACCGGAAGACAGACGAAACCGTCCTCGTGGGCGCGCGAAAGAGCGGCACGGACCTCATCATCACTTCCGGACCCAAGCTGCCCATCAAGGTGACCGCCAGCGCGAAGCTGTATTCGCAGTACGCCATCGCAGGCGATCCCGACAGGCTCGTCGTCGGCGTCATCTATCCGGTTCTCACGACCGTCGGCAGCGGCAAGCACAAGTCGTACGTCGCGACGGACACCGTGTACGTGCCGTACGATTCGGCTTTCTACACGCCGGCGATGCTCGTGGCGGGCTCGGACTACCTTTCGTTCCTGATCCAGCAGGCCTATGACGAGCTCCGCGCCAAGGGGACCCGTTCCAGGGCCTTCCCCGACAAGCTCCTCGTCGACGTGATCGATCCGTATCTGGTGAAATCCATCGCCGTCATCGAGCATAGCGATCATGTCCAGCTTCTGAGCGACGACGATCCCGAGCGTACGGTGGGTCGGTTCCTCGTGAAGCTCGCGACGAACCGCGACGCGGCGTTCGATGCGTCGATCTCGAGCGCGGGCGCGGCGGGACTGGTGCAGTTCATCCCGTCGACCTACGCGCTCATGGTGAAGAAACGGCCGGACCTCGGGCTCATTCCGGATTTCCGCCAGGGCATGGCGGATCATCAGAACGCAGTGAAGGCGCAGGTCGCGTATCTTGATGAGGACCTCGCGGGCATGGCGACCGTCAGGGAATTGTACCTCAAGGACAAGGCGAAGGCGGCGGAATATCTCGCCGCGTCCTACAACGGCGGCTCCGTCAGGGTAAGGCGCGCCTATACGACGTACGGGGAGAACTGGTCGAAGTCGTTCGCCGCGGAGCTGGCCAAGGCGAAGTCGGACGCCGCGGTCCTCAAGAAGCGCATCGCGAAGCTGCAGAAGAACATCGACTCCGGCACGGACGTCAAGGCATCCAGGACCGCGCTCGCTTCGGCGAAACGGCAGCGCGACGAGGCTATCGTGGCCATCGCGACGATCAACAGATCAAGCCTCCGCAAGGAGACCGTGATTTACGTCGCGAAGCTCAAGCGCACTTACGGCATGTTCACCGCCGGCTACTTCGCGACGCCGCGCGCGCCCTCCGGCGCCCTTCCCGCGGCGCAGGCGGCGGCCTTGCCGGCTCCGGCGCCTCAGTCCGTTGCCGCGGCCCCTCGGGCCGTCGGCCAGATCTGTTTTTCCGACGGCGGCTGCGCGGCCATGAACTGACGCTCCGGGATCCCGCAGAACGAAAACAGCCCCGTTATCGCTTTCGCGGAACGGGGCTGTCATCGACCTAAAGGATCATCGGAGATGTTCATAGTCGACAGCGATCGGGCTTACGGCCGTTTCGGCCTTGCCCTTGTGAATTCGGACTGCGGACGCCTTCCTCGTCGCGCAATCACGCAAGCGGGTGATCCGATTGATGATCTGGTCGAGATCGATTGCGACGCCCAGCATCGCCCCGGCGACGCAGCCTGCGCCGTAGGGAACGATGGCATACCAGTTGTCAAGGTTCTCGACCACCTGGCGGATGACGAAATACCAGATGGTGAAATTGATCCCGGTGACGACTCCCGTCATCCGGACGTTCGCATCGTTGACCGTCCGCGTCCAATACGTTGCTATCGCCATCTCGACGATTCCCACGAAAAAGAGGATCATGATGGATGCGTTAATTTCGCTGCGTATCGCGATTTTTTCGACCTTTATGCCGTCCTTTGACGGCGCGTGGAGGATAGCAGGAAAAACGCGCTTTGGGAAGGACGCGAACGTGCTATACTACGAGCCGTAGTTAGCGATGTCCGGATGCAACGTCATGACGGTGAAAAAATCCCTATCAGCCGCGATACTGCTTTCCGTCCTCCTTCTCGTCGGCGCCGGCTGCGCGCCGAAAGGGCGCGCGGTGATGGCCGCGCGGGGCATGATGCCGGAGAATTTCTCCATCATGCCCGGGCTTGAGCCGTACGACGAGAAGTCCTGGAAACTCGTCGGCGAACCCGGCGCTCAGGCGATCGATACTCACTGGCGTACGTCGGCTCTCTTCGACAAGGTCCAGTTGTATTACGTCGATTTCATCAACAAGACGTGGGGCCTTACGACGCATACGGTGGCTGATAAGGATAGCGTCCGCGTCTATTGGGGCCTGACGGCGAACGTCCGCGGAATGGTCCAGGATTCTAAGCATTACATCGCCATCACCAAGGCGCAGACGGACGGCAAGACCGACGTCGAAATCATCCTGGAACCCCGCATCCCATGAGACGCCGAGGTTTCACGCTGATCGAGGCGCTCATCACGGTCGCCGTCATCGGCGTGCTTGCGACGCTCGTTTCCGTCGCGGCGGGAAACGCGTTGCGGCAGGCGCGCGACGTGAAACGGAAGACCGCGGTGCGGCAGCTCGGCCGCTTCCTCGCTTCCGGCACCTGTTACGTCCCCGACGCGGGGGCGGGGGATTACGACGTCGGCCAGCTCATCGGCGAGCTCAAGACGAAATTCCCGCAGTATGCGCAGTTCATGGGCGCGTTCCCAAAGGACCCCAAAGGCGGCACCGACGCCGAGACGAAGTACCGTTACGCCGTGACTGCGGATGCGTCGGCGTGCGCGCTGTATGCGAATCTCGAGAATAAGGACGAGCCGGTGACGCTCACGTCCCTCGCGGCGCCGACTCCGGGCGGGGGGAACGGCGTCCTGAATGCCGTCGCGCCGGGACCGAACGGGACCACGCGTTACGTCCAAGCGGCGAACAAATGAAAAAAAGACCGCCCGGCGATGCCGGGCGGTTTCGTTCATGCGATCTTTCCCATCTTCTTCGCGAGCGCCTCGGCTTCGTCGATCAGCCTGCCGATGCTGACCCTGACGCCGGCGGCCCAGAAGTCCGGGTCGGTCGGGTCGAGGTCGAACGGCTTGAGCAGCGCGACGACGTCCTTGGTGCTGCCGGAGCGCAGCAAGTCGAGGTAGAGCGGTTCGAACCGCCCGCCGAGCCGCGCCCGCTGCGCATACAGCGACTGCGTGAGCAGCTCGCCGAACGCGTAGCCGTAGACGTAGAACGGCCGGTGGAAGTGGGAGATGTAGGCCCACAGGTGATTCGCGTCCTCGTAGGTGAACACCTCGCCTGGCTTGCCGTACAGCGCATGGACGGTCTCGAGCCAGAGCGCGTCGAGGTCCTCGACCGACAGGCGTTTGCGGGCGCCGTGCAGGCGGCGCTCGAAGTTCGAGAAGCCGATCTGCCGGACGACGGTGTTCATGATGTCGTCCATCTTGTCCATGATGAGCGCCAGGAGCGCCTGGTCGTCGCCCTTCTTGGCGAGGCCGTCCTTCAGGTGGTTGAAGGTCGTCATCTCGCCGAAGACGGACGCCGTCTCGGCGTAGGCCGTCGGCGCGTGCATCATGAGCTCTCCCTGCGTTTCGCCGGCGAGCAGTCCGTGCACGCCGTGGCCCAGCTCGTGGGCGAGCGTCATGACGTCGCCGTTCGAGCCGAGGAAGTTCAGGAAGGTGAACGAGACCGGGGTGCCGCCCGGGACGCAGATCGAGTAGTTGAAGGCGCCGCCGCGCTTGCCCTGCTGGGCGGGCGCGTCGATGCGTTTCGCCGCGATCGTGTCCCGGATGAGGCCCGCGAGCGTCGGACTGAAGCTCTGGTAGGCGGCGAGCACCGTCGAGACCGCCGCATCCCAGGTGACCGTCGTCGCGTCGGCGAACGGCATCGGGGCGTTGCGGTCGCTCCACTTGAGCGTCTCCATGCCGAGGAGCTTCGCCTTGAGCCGGTAGTACCGGCGGGCGAGCGGCCCCGCGACGTCGGTGACGGTCGCGTGCAGCGTCTCGACGACGGCGTCGGGGATGCGGCTCGACTTGTTGCGGGCGTCCATCGGATGCTTGTACCCGCGCTCCCGGTCCTCGACTTCCTTGGAACCGGCGATCATGTGCAGCGTCTGCGCCGAGTACTTGGCGAAGTGCCCGGCGAAGCCGTCGTTGATCGTCTTGAGAGCCTTCGCGCGGACCGCGGGATCGCGGTCGTCCGTGAGGACGTGCAGCATCTCCGTGAGCGTCTTCTGCTCGCCGTCCCAGGCGAACCGGAGGTCCGCCTCGAACTCGTCGAAGAAGTCCGCCCAGGACCCGGGGCCGAAGGGCGAGCGCTTGGTGAGCGCGCCTTCGACCTCTTCCTTGAGCAGGTGCGGCTTGAACACGCGGGTGTGTGCGATCCACGACAGGTGCTTCTTCACGACGGAGTCGGTCTCGGCGAGCGACGCGATCGTCGCGTCGTCGAGGGCGACGAGCTCGTGGTCGAAGAAGGTCATCCAGTCCGCCTCGCCGGCGCTCATGCGCTTCTCAGCGTCGGAGATTTTCGCCTTGACCGCGGCATCGCCGGTGTTGACGCTCTGCCGCAGGTACAGGTAGACCATGAGCTTGTTCGAGAGCATCGACAGCTCGGCGCTGTCCGTGATGGCCTGTCCCAGGGTCGTCGCGAGCTTGCCCTTGTGGGCGTCGTAGAACGCCTTGGCACGCTCGCACCAGAGGGCGATGTCCGCTTCAAGCCTGGGGTCGTCGGCTCCGGAATACAGGAACGAAAGGTCCCAGTGGATCCCTTCGGCGCCCGTCTTTTTGTCGGTGGTCATGCTTTCCTCCTGTGAGGTGTGGAAGGAGCGGTCGGAGTATCTATAAGGCATGGGCAGGGGGTGTCAATGCGGGAATGGCGGAATGGCCTCATTTTCTCGCGCGACGGCCTCGGTACTCGCCGTACAGGTAGGCGCCGAGCGCGACGGCGACCGCCGCGAGGACGCGCGCGGCGTCGGGGCCGCCAGCCGGCGTCGCGGCAGTCGTTGAGGACGGGGCCGGAGCGACCGTCGCTGCGGGTGGCGAGGCGGTCACCGAGAAAGAACCTTCGATCTCGCGTCCTTTGTAGGAATATCGTGCCGTGATGGCGTACGTGCCAGGATCGGGAAGCACCGCGGTGAAGGCGACGCTGCCGTCCTTCGGGAGGAAGGTGCCGGCGAAGGCCGCCGAGCCGTCCTTGACGAACCTGACCCAGACCGAGTCGGGGGCCACGGCCGTATCCGTCCCTGCGTCCGCCAGGTTGAAGGCGAAGGTCGAGGGCGCGCCCGCCACGGGCGGCGACGGATCGTAACCGAAGTCGAGGATGAGGCCGTCCTTGGTCACGTCATCGCCGCCCGCGAGGTGGGCGGAGACGCCGATCGGGAGCAGGATGATCGCCGCGGCGGCTATCGCGCGGAAAAAATGTCGCATAACGCGGTGAGCATAGCAGAAGACGGAAATTCCGTAAGGCGCGGGCCGGCCGCGTCACTTCAGCTGGATCGGCACGCTGACCACCGCGACGTGCTCGCTCAGCAGTTCGTGCTTGATGCGCGCGGCCGTCTGGTTATGCAGAAGCAGCTGCCACCAATGCGGACAGACGAATTCCGGCACGACGACGGTGATGGCCGCCTGC
>JAVHQX010000207.1:0-6976 GCA_036171355.1 Patescibacteria group bacterium
GCACGAAGGTCGGTTTGAGGCCCTTCAGCACTTCGCCGCTCGTGACGGAATCCTTGAAGTTCGACCAATTGTTGACCAGCGCGCCGAAATCGCACTTCGGCGGCGGCGGCTTGAGCTCGTCGAAAGCGCCGAGCTGGATTTTGAGCGCGAATTTGATGCTGGGATTACAGAGGTCGAAGCCGAGCTTGGCGAAACCGCCCTGTTTCGAGAGCGTGCCGACCGCCTCGCCGATGGCGCCCTGCCACGCCTGCTTGAAGCCGTCCTCGAACGCCTTGCTGTTCCAGCACACGACCTGGCCGGGGCAGTCGGACGTGAGCGAGACGGCCAGCGAATAGGCCATCTGCGACGCGAAATAGTTGACGCCGTTCACGACCGAGGTGACGGCAGCTTCGACGAACGAGTTACCGACCTCTTTCTTGACGTTCGCGAGGGTCGTCTGTGCCTCGGTGATGGCGTCCTCAAGCGGAAACGCCCTTGCGGGTTTCGGGCCGGCGAACGTCGCCGCCGCGAGCACGAAAACCAGCACGCCGAGCTTGAACGCCGCCTTGAGCCTTCGTCCTTTCCGCCCCTCGGACTCGGGGCCGTTCGTGAAGAGGTTCGCCATCATCGTTTCCGTAAAAAGTGTGACGCTCTCATCTTGCCGGCGCGTCGGTCGCCGGCGCTCCCCCGTCGGCAGGAGCGTTCACCGACGTTCCCGATGGCGGACTGACCGCGATTTCGTTGAGCGTGTCGGTGATCAGCTTCCGCAGCGTCGCGTCATCCGCGCGCTGCAGAGCGGCGGCCGGAACGCCGAGCTTGCCGAGGAATTCGCGCAACTGATCCGACGGCATCTTCTGAAGCCCGTCGGTGATCTTCTGCGGCGTGAGCTGGTTCGGATCGCCGAACGTCTCGGCGATGACCGCCATGACCTTCGCTTCCGCGTCGGCGCTCGTCGACGTCGTCGGCGTGCCGACCTGACCGGTCGTAGGATTCGTGCCGGATGTGCCGCCGCCCTGCGATCCCGAATCCGTTCCTCCGCCCGTCTGCGCGGCGAAAATCTTCGCCTGGCGGCAGGTCTTCCCCTTCGGGCAGTTCGGATCGCTCTCCTGCGCGACCTCGACGCCGTCAGGAACGCCATCGGAATCGGAATCCTCGAGGAACGGGCTGGTGCGGAACACGTAAAGCTCGTCGTAATCGTTGAGGCCGTCGCCGTCGGTGTCCTGCTCGCGCAGTTTCTGCGTGCGCTCCTTCTCCAGCTGATCCGTCGTCTTGAACGTGAAGGTCGTGTTGCGCTTGAACGGCAACGCGATGGCCTTGTTCAGACGGAAGAAGCCGAGGACTATCATCGAAAGACCGATAACGATAAAAACCCCGAGACTCAACTTCTGATGTGAAGAAAGGGAATCCCAGCTGGTCACATGGTTTTCGTGCGGAGTATACCACGGGCGCTTGAGCAGCGTCTACGCAGGCAACAGTAACAAAAAAACGGCCTTCACGTAAGTGCGGCCGCGAGCGCGCGCCACTGCCCTACCGAAAGCTCCTCGGGACGCCGCTCCGGCGCAATACCGGTGCCGATAAAAGCCCATTTTAAGGCCTTTTCGGACGAGGCGAATCCTTTCAGGCTGTTCTTGAGCTGCTTGCGCTTTCCGGAAAAGGCGGCGCGCACGATCCGGAAATACCGGGCTTCATCCACCGCGCTGAAAAATCCGGCCAGCGCGGACTCGCTCTTGCGCGTGATGTGGATAACCGCGGAGTCCACCTTCGGCGGCGGCAGGAACGCTCCGGCGGGGACGTTCACGACGCGCGCGGCGTCACCGAGCGTCCGGACGAATACCGCGAGCGCGCTCATGTCCCCCGGAGCGGCGAGGATGCGATCCGCGACTTCCCGCTGGATCATGACGGTGATCGACGCGGGAACGGGCGCTTCCTGAAGGAACTTCCGCAACGCGTCGGTCGTGATGTTGTACGGCAGATTGGCGACCACCTTATAGGACGGCGCCGACGGGAAGTTCGCGACGAGGTCCGCGTTCTTATATGAGAGCGCGTCGCCTTTAAGCAGGCGGAAACGGCGATTGCCGCCGAAACGCGCGCGCAGCAGGGCCTGGAGCTTCATGTCGAGTTCGACCGCCACGACCTCCGCGCCCTTTTCGAGCAGCGCCGCGGTCAGGATCCCCGGCCCCGGGCCGATCTCCACGACGCGATCGCCCGGACCCACGCCGGCGGCATCGACCATGCGCTCCACGACGCGGTCATCGAGCAGGAAATGCTGGCCGCGGTCCCTGAGGGGACGGATGCCGTACGGGGCGAGAAGATCGCGCAGGGCGTTCGCATCCATGGGGGCGGGATCAGGGACGGGCGGGCATCGCGGAGAACAAGGCCGTGAATCCCGCCGCGAGGAAGAAGACGATGGTCCAGGGCATGGGCAGGAACGCGAAGATCGCCGCTCCCGCGAAGGCCGCGGCGATCTTGCCCAGCGAGAGCGCCATCTCGAAGAAGACGACCTCGTCCATCACCTGGCCGTTTCGGGCGTCATCGTACAGCAGCGCGAGCAGCGGCACGTTCACCATGTTCTTGGCGACGCGGTAGAAGGAATCCATGAGGAACACCCCGAACCCTCCCGTCACGAGCACGCGCGCGGCCCACGATGCCGCGGCATAGAGCACGCCGCTCCGGAGCACCGGCACCTTGCCGCCGTCGTCGCTCACGCGGCCCACGTACAGCGTCGCCGCGACGTTCACGAGCATGGCGATGGAGATGACCGCGCCGAGCGAGCCGTAGTTCGGGATGACCATCGCGATGAAGATCGGCCAGGCGACGAGCGCGAACAGCTCCTCGCCGAATCCCATGAACGCGACGAGCTTGCGCCGCTGTTCCGGCGCCGCGATGCGGCGCATGGCCGCGCCGTAGGAGAACGCCTGCGGCATGAACAGTTCGGGCGTCCGCAGGAGCGGGACGTTCGAGAGCAGGATGAGGACGGACGCGAAGATGAACATCGGGCGGAATCCCCAGGTCGCGATGACGAGGCCGCCGACCGCGGGCGCGAGCGTCGCGGCGAGCCCGGCGAGCACGGCCATGGTCGAGACTTCCCTCCCCTGCTCGACCTTGTCGCTCCACGTGGCGAAATTCGCATGATAGCCCGGCCAATAGAGGATCTTCTGGATGGCCAGCGCCACGATGGCCGCGGGAATGAAGATGCGGCTCTGCGGGATGGCGAAGAAAGAAAGATAATAGATGATCAGGAACGGCGAGCTGAACAGGATGGTGTGTTCGTACCCGTGGCGGCGGCAGATCTTGCCGCCGAGCGGCAGGAGCAGGAAATACAGGACATAAAGCGCTCCATAGAAGAGAAGGACCTGCGGTATCGAGAAGCCGATGGAATGCAGATAGATCGGTTCGAAAAACATCACCGAGCCCGTCGCGAAATCAAGCATCGCACGCGACAGGAAAAGCTCGCGCATCTGCTGGGAGGGGTGCGGCGCGAAATAGTGCTCGATGTAGCTGCGAAAATGGCCGGAAGGCATCGGAAGCGGCTGAGTGGTGGAGAGTGGCGGAGTGGACGAGTGATTACGGCGTGGGGACGCAGCCACTTAATCACTCAACCACTTTCACCTGTCCTTCTCTTAGCACCTCAATATTACCCTTTTTCACGCGGATGATGGTGGACGGCCGCCGGACCGGCAGCGTGCCGGCATCAAGCACCATGCCGGGCGCGTAGCGGCGGCCGCGGAACGACGCGACGACCCTGCGCGCGTCATAGATGGGCGCTTCGCCCGAGACGTTCGCCGACGTGGACGTGATGAGCCCTCCCGCGGCCTTCGCGAGCGCGCGCGCCCAAACGGATCCGGGCACGCGCACGGCTCCCGTGCGTTCGCCCGCCGCCGCGGGGAGCCGCACGCCTTTCCGGAAAGGCAGCACGATGGTCAGCGGGCCGGGCCAATGCTTTCGCGCGAGGGCGAGCGCGCGGCCGTCGAGCAGGAACGCGCGACGGACGTCGGCGACGGACGCGGCGATGAGCGGAAGCGGCTTGCACGAGGGACGGCCCTTGATGCGGAAGACGCGACGGACCGCCGCGGCGTCCGAGGGGAGCGCGGCAAGGCCGTACGCGGTCTCGGTCGGCATGGCGATGACGCCGCCGCCGCAAAGAACCGCGGCGGCTTCGGCGACGGCCCGCTTCGAGATCCGATGTCTCCGTATTTCGATGACGCGCATGTCTGGAGAGGAACGAAAGAGGCGCAAAGGCCCGCGACGCGGCGCTCTTTCACTTTTTTCTTTGACCGCTGAACCACGCCGCGGTGCGCCGGATCCCTTCCTCGATCCGCACCTTGGGAGTCCAGCCGAAGGCGGCCTTGGCCGCGCGGCAATCGAGGGCGCTCCGGCGCTCCTCGCTCGGATTCGCGGGGCCGCGGAGCGGCGTCACGCCGGGAAACTCCCGGCGGACGAGGGAAACGACGCGGTTGACGCTGGTCTCGCGTCCGGTGCCGATGTTGTAGGAGCCGTGACGGGAAGACCGCATGGCGCGGACGTTCGCCTCGACGACGTCGTCGACGAAGACGAAATCGCGCGTCTGTCCGCCGTCGCCGAAGATCGTCGGCGCCTCCCCCGCCATCATCTTCTTCATGAAGATCCCGATGACGCCGGCCTCGCCCTTCGTCCCCTGCCGCGGTCCGTAGACGTTGGCGTAACGGAGCGCGACGTAGGCGATGCCGTAATTGTGGCAGGCGGAATGCAGATAGAGCTCGAAGGCGAACTTCGCCACGCCGTACGGCGACAGCGGCATGCACGGCACGTTTTCCGGCGTCGGGCGGATGTCGAGGCCGTGATAGATGGCGCCGCCCGAGGACGAGAAAATGATCTTCTTCACCCCGGCGCGCGTGGCGGCCTCGAGGACGCGAAGCGAGCCGTGGATGTTGGTCTCGGCGTCGCGGTGCGGTTCGTCCACGGAGACGCGGACGTCGATCTGCGCGGCCAGGTGGAAGACGAACTCCGGCTTCTCCCGGAGGAATACCCTGGTGATGCGCGGATCGCGGATGTTCATGCGCACGAACTTCGCCCGCTTGGGCACGAACTCCTTGCGTCCGGCCGAAAGGTCGTCGATGACCACCACCCGGCAGCCCTCTTTAATGAGCCGTTCCGCAAGCTGGGAACCGATGAAGCCTGCTCCTCCGGTCACGATGACCCTCGTTTTTTTGGCTTTCTTTCGCATAATTCCTGCCGGAAAAGCGGGTAACAAGGGAATTATAGCATCTTTTCGAACGCCCGACAATGTGGAAAAGTCCTAAATTTAGCCAAAAAATGACACTTTCGGCCATCGTGCGGCCTCAAGCCCGCCGAAAACCGAAACCCCGCAGCGGACTGCGGGGTTATTGGGCATGTCAGGTCTTTTTCTTCTGGTCCTTGAGGTACGCTTCCACGAACGCGTCGAGGTCCCCGTCGAGCACCGCGCGGGTATCCGCGGTCTCGTACTTGGTCCTATGGTCCTTCACCATCTGGTACGGATGGAGCACGTACGAACGGATCTGATTCCCCCACTCCGCGCTCGTGAACTCGCCGCGAAGCTTCTTCTTCTCGGCGGTCCGCTCCTCCAGATAGACCTTATGGAGCTTGGCGCGGAGGATGCGCATCGCGGTCTCCTTATTCTGGGTCTGCGAACGCTCGTTCTGGCAGGTCACGACGATGCCGGTCGGAAGATGCGTGATGCGGACGGCGGAATAGGTCGTCTGCACGCCCTGGCCGCCGTGGCCGCCCGCGAGATACGTGTCGATGCGCACGTCCTTCGGGTCGATCTTCACCTCTTCGATCTCGCCGAGTTCGGGGAGCACTTCCAGGAGCGCGAACGAAGTCTGGCGCAGCTGGTCGGAATTGAACGGCGACAGCCGCACCAGCCGGTGCACGCCCGCCTCGGCCTTGAGATAGCCGTAGGCGTAGCGGCCTTCGACGGAGAGCGTCGCGCTCTTGATGCCGGCCTCGCCGCCGCGGCTCTCGTCGAGCAGTTTCACGGTCCAGTCCTTCCGTTCGGCGTAGCGCATGTACATGCGCATGAGCATCTCGGCCCAGTCCTGGGCGTCGGTCCCGCCGGCGCCCGCGTGGATCGCAATGATGGCGTCGTTCTCATCGTACTCGTCGCTCATCATCGTGGCGAACTCGAGCGCGGAAAAATCCTTCGTGAGCGCCGCGATCTTCTCGCCGATGTCCGCGTCCGCGTCCTCGTCGACCGCGGCCTCCTCCATGACGAGTTTCGTAAACGCGAAAAGCTCCTCGGTTTCCCGCTTGAGCTTCTCCCATTTGCCGAAATATTCCTTGAGTTCGGCCAGCTTCCTGCTCACCTTCTGCGCGTGCGCCTGATCCTTCCAGAACGCCGGTTGCTGAGTCTCCCACTCCGTCGCCTCGATTTCCTTCCCGGTCTTATCCAGGTCAAAGCAACCCCCACGTCTCGGAGACCTTGCGCGCAAGTTCCTCGATGTCGTGGAGGTGCTGTTTCAACATAGGAGTGAAGGACTGACGGGCGGCGTCAATTACAGGTTGATCTTCTTGGCGTACTTGCCGACGAACGGCAGCTCCCACTGCCTGCCGGCGAGGGCCTGCAGCATGCCGTAAAGCGACGCGACGACCGGTACCGCGAGCGCCATCCAGCCGATGACCGGGATAGCCGCGAAAAGCGCCTCGATGATGAACAACACGATGCCCTGGCGGACATGGAACTGGACGTTCGGCGATTTCTTGCCCGGCATGAAAAGAGGGACCACGAAAAGGACGCCGACGTACGCGAGCGCCGCGAAGAATTTCTCGTTGTCGGCATCCGTGCTCTTCTTCCCGCCTTCGGCGGACGGCGCCGTTTCCTGCCGCGATTCGTCGGTGCTCATAGCGTATTTCAGACCGAAGACTTCTTAGTAATGGCGCCATCCTACAGGAAAACACGCGAATGTTCAAGAAAAGGCATTATGACATCCGAACAACGACAGTCCTGCGGCGTGCGTTTTCCAACGGTCAGAGACGTCGG
>JAVHQX010000208.1:0-1474 GCA_036171355.1 Patescibacteria group bacterium
CCCTCGCCCCAGGCTCGGGTTTACCCGACGGGAGGCGGACCCATCGCGCCGAAGGTCGGTTCCGGGAGAAAGGATGGAAATCCGGCCAGAGGGCCGGATTTCTCGTAAGACCCTGATACATTCGTCAACCCGGCCCTCTTCCTTGCCCTCGGGACCCGGACCATCTAGGGTGATTCTAGGCCCTTCCGGCCCGCCCTTTCACACTAGGAGACA
Source organism: Patescibacteria group bacterium (assembly GCA_036171355.1). Classification (GTDB taxonomy): domain Bacteria; phylum Patescibacteriota; class Patescibacteriia; order SG8-24; family SG8-24; genus JAHFIW01. The sequence continues at coordinate 214 of JAVHQX010000208.1, forward strand.
AACGATGAAGGCCTCCAAAATTTTCATGGAGAACGGCCTCGACGTGCCCGTCTATCTGACGGTCAAGATCGAAGGCGGCGAACTCCTGATCATCGCGCGACGGCAGCCGGTTCCCGGCGCCGAGCACGTTCCGGCAGGCAAGGCCGCCGTCTACCGCGTCACCGACGCGCTGCGGCGGTGCTTCGACCGGCAGGACAAGCTCCGCTACGAGTTCCGCAACAAGCTCGGCATGGCGGTCCGCTTCTCGGCGGGCCGCGAAAAGACCAAGGAAGGCCCGATCATGAAGATTGAGCCGCTCCTGAACTGACGGAGGCGGCCATGGAAGTGATGATCACGAACGCGCTCGCATCGCCGATCCATGTCGCCGTGGTCCGGTATTCGGCCGCCGCGGTCGAATTCCTGATCTCGCCCTCGCGCGTGCCGATCCCCTGCGGGACGGTGCTGCGACGGGAGGATCTCGCGCCCGACCACGCGCTGGTCATGTCCGGTTTCGACGCGGAGACCGAGTTCTCGGCGATGTTCGACGGCTATCTCGGCACCATCCGTGCCGTGCTCATGCAAGGCAAGAAGGAAGACGGACCGTTCTGGCGGTTGACCCTCCTTTCACATTCGGAAGCGGGGTGAAACGCCATGCGTGGGTCCAACGGAGGCGATGATGAGGTTCTTCGCGGTGAACCGCACGGGCGTGCCCGTGCATATCCGGCTCGACAAGACGGACGCCCTGAAGACCTTCCTGCTGACGCTCTCCGCGTCCAAGGTCTCCGGGGGCCGCCCTCTCGCGCGCTACGTGCTCGCCACGACGATGCCGCTCCACGTCAGCCACCTGGACGACGACGCCAAGTACGTCCTCGACAACAGGATCGGCATGTCGTACTCGGAGGGCGTCGACCGGCAGGGCGACTACATCTTCATTCTCGACGGCTTCGTGCAGTGACGAACCCGTCCGGCTTTCCGCCGGGCGGGTCTTTTTTTCGCCGGAAAGACGGTGTATAGTGCGGGTGCAATCCGAGAGATAAAGGGCTAAAGAGGTAAAGACATAAAGCAACGCGAACGCCCGACTTTACCCCTTTACCCCTTTCCGGCCTACACATGCTCGACCACCTGACCACGACGGATCCGGAAATCGCCGACGCCGTCCGCGGCGAGATCGCCCGGCAGCGCAACGGCCTCGAGATGATCGCCTCGGAGAACATCGTCTCCCCCGCGGTGCTTGAGGCGCTCGGCACGCCGCTCACGAACAAGTATTCGGAAGGGTTCCCCG
>JAVHQX010000209.1:0-1472 GCA_036171355.1 Patescibacteria group bacterium
CGCTGAGCAAAAAAGAAAATCCACCATTTCTGGTGGACGAATATTTACCTTCCCCTACATAAAACCCCTCTCTTCCGAGAGGGGCCCTCCGACGCGCGTGCATTGGCGCGTCAACGCGACCCTCTCCCGGAAGAGCGGGCCGTACGCGGCGCGGATTGGAACGCGAACGCCTTCATAGTCATGTCCAGTATCGCAGAACGCCGCGGGGGACGTCAACGTCCCGTTCATTTTGCGACGGTCGCGCCCTTCGCATAGCCGTCAACCTCGGCCTGCGGCAGCGTCACCGCCTTCTTCACCGCGGTCGCGAAGCGGTGCTGCGCGGCGTAGTCCGAAAGCGGACGCAATTTGCCGAGCGCCACCATGTAATACGCCGGCGCGACGGCGCCTTTCACGATAGTGTTGTCGCGCGGCGGGATGGGCGCGCCGTCCGGCCAATATTCGATGATCGCATCGTCGAAGAAATAATCCGGGGTCATCCCGCGCTGCTTGGCGACGAACGGCGAAATCAGGTGCTTCTCCCCCGCCTTGAAGACGTAGTTCGTCTTGGACGCGGACGCGGCGAACCAGGTCCGTTCGGGCGGAGGCGCGAAGCCGGCCTTCGGCAGCACCGCGATGTCCGCGGCGGGGACGGTCAGCACGTTCTTGAAGCTGTACTTGCGAAGCTTGAAGATCTCGCCCGTGAGCGGCCGCAGCTGCCCGTCGAGCACCACGTAGACCGTCGCCGCGTCCGCGGCCTTCACCAGGGTGTTGTCGCGCGGCGGCAGGGCGATGCCGTTCGGCCACTGCGCGATCACGCCGTCGTCGAACAGGTAATCAGGAGTGATGTAGCGCTGTTTGGCGACGAACGCGGGAATCAGATGCTTGGCCCCGTCCTTGAAGACGTAGAGCGCCTTGGACTGCGCCCCGGCGAACCAGGTCAGGTCATGCGGCGCCGGCGGAACGCCCGTGACGTACGAGGCGACCTCGTCTGCCGCGAGCGTGACGACTTTCTTCGCGCTGAATTGGAGGTTCTTGAAGAGCGTCGGCGGCACCGGGCGCTTCTGCCCTTCTCCCATGAGGTAGACGTCCGCCGCGCCCGCCGCCTTCACGAGGGTGCCGTCGAGCGGGGCGACCCATCCCTGCTTCGGATAGCTCAGCAATTCGTCGTCGGGGACGTACTTCAGCGACTTCGCGGCCCCGAGCTGCGCGAAGGTATACGGGCTGAACCGGCGCAGCACGCCGTCCTGCACCATGTACGCGTCCTCGATCACCGTGCCGCGGAGGATGGTCCCGTCCTTCGGCGCGAGCTGCGACCCGTCCGCGAACTGACCGGCCTCCGCCGCGTCGACGTCGACGACCTTGGTCGTGTCGAGCTTGCGCTGCGCCAGCACGAAACGCGAGGCGGGATGTTTCACGCCGCCGCGGAAGACGTAGCTCCTGCCCCCGACGGAGATGATGGTGTCGTCGGCCGGGCCGTAGAGCGCGCCGGCCGG
>JAVHQX010000210.1:0-1448 GCA_036171355.1 Patescibacteria group bacterium
TTGCGTCCCGTGTGGTGCAGGAAGACGTCCTCGAGCGGCGGCCGACGCAATTCGATGGATTCGATCTTGGTGTCGAGTTCGTTGAACAGCTTCGAAAGGAACCCGGCGCCGTCCGCGACGTCCAGGCGGAGCGCGCCCTGTTCGTCCTTCGCCTCGATGCCGTAGCGCCGCTTCACTTCCTCGCGCAGCGCCTCTTTCGACGCGCTCCGCATGGTGATGACGTCGCCGCCGACCCGCTTCTTGAGCGCGGAAGGCGTGTCGAGCGCCACGATCTTCCCGGCGTCGATGACGGCGATGCGGTCGCAGTATTCCGCCTCGTTCATGTAGTGCGTCGTCATGAAAATGGTCATCCCTCGTTCCCGCTTGAGCGTCAGGATGTATTCCCAGAGATGGACGCGCGTCTGCGGATCCAGCCCCAGCGTCGGCTCGTCGAGGAAAAGCACCTTCGGATAATGGATGAGGCCGCGTGCGATCTCGAGCCGGCGCTTCATGCCGCCCGAGAACGTCTTTACGATGTTCCCCTTCCGGTCCCAGAGGTCGACGAGGCGGAGCACCTCTTCGACGCGCACCAGGTAGTCCTTGCGCGCGACGCCGTAGAGTTCGGCATGGAAGCGCAGGTTCTCTTCGGCCGTCAGCCGGTCGTCGAGCGACGGATCCTGGAAGACGAGCGCGATGGACTGGCGAACCGCGTTCTTCTCCGTGAGTATCGAGCGGCCGGCGACGATGGCGTCGCCCGCGGTCGGCGTGACGAGGGTCGCGAGCATCCCGATGGTCGTCGATTTGCCCGCGCCGTTGGGTCCGAGGAACCCGAAAATCTCCCCTTTCGCCACCTGGAAGGAGACGTCGTCCACCGCGGTCAGCCCCTTGAAGCGCTTCACGAGGCCGCGGACGTCGATGATGGGCCGATCCATACCGGCCTATGATAACAGAAAAGCGGCGGTGCGTCCGCGCCGCCCGAGCGTCACCGTTCCTCCGTCACGGGCCGCGCGGAAAACCTCGGGAGCACGAGGCGCATGGCGAGCGCGACGAAGGCGGGATCCAGGGGGATCGTCGTCGCGAGATTGATGGCAAAGTGCGCGGGCACGAGCGGAATGTAGCGTCCGAGGATCCCGGGAGTGCCCTGGATGCCGGTCTCGACGTACTGCATGAATTTCGCGACGTGCTCCGTCGTGTGATACGTCTCGGCGGCCATCGCGAACAGAAGCGCTCGATGGGCCCGCCGCCCGCCGCGGGCCCGCAGGACGTCCGCGTAGAACGTGCAGAGCAGGGATAAACCGACGAGCACCATCCCGTTGAACGCGAAATGGATCGGTTCGAGGTCGAATTGGCCGATGAACCCCTGCGCGAGCCGGAGATGCAGCATCCATTGGACGAATTGCGCGACGTGCTCGACCATGTGGCCCCGATTGCAGGATCGCCAGAGACGACAGGACGATCATGCAGTCGCG
>JAVHQX010000211.1:0-6697 GCA_036171355.1 Patescibacteria group bacterium
GCGGCGCTTTTGCTGCACATGATGCCGGCGACCAAGGAGAGCTGGCGGGCGCTCGCCGAGGCGCTTTCGGCGCGCGGATTCGCGACGCTCGCCATCGACCTCCGGGGGCACGGCGAGAGCGTCCGCGGCCCGGGAAAGCGCAAGCTCGACTACCGCGATTTTTCCGATGACGAGCACAAGGCGAAGATGAAGGACGTGGAAGCCGCGGTGCGCTGGCTCGAGGAGCGCGGCGCCTCGCGCGGCCGCATGGCGCTCGCGGGCGCCTCCATCGGCGCGAACCTTTCCATCGCCTACGCGGGCGAGCACGCCGACGTGCCGGCGGTCGTCGCCCTGTCGCCCGGCCTCGACTATCATGGCGTCGTCACCAAGGACGCCGCCGCGGCCATGCCGCGCAGCCAGAAGCTCCTGCTCGCCGCAAGCGCGGAGGACGAGGAGTCGTTCTCGTCCGTGCATGCGCTTGCCAGGACCAAAGCCGACGCGGAGCTCCAGGAACTCAAGGACGCGGGCCACGGCACGACCATGCTGGAGCGCGGACCGGGCTTTTTCGCGTACGTCGTCGAATGGATCACGAATAACGTGCATTGATCATGGCAGCTTTCGTGAAGGTCGAGACCGGCGGCACCCACCGCGAGATGGGCGTGGATTTCGGCCGCGCGGCCAGAGAGGTCCTGCGCGACCTTGCCGCCGAAAGCCGCGCGCATTTCCGCCAGTGGACCGGGCATGACATCGGCGCCGCCAAGCGCCACGCGACGAGGCATTTCCTTCCCGCGGTGCGGCGCAGGTATCCGAAGTACCTCGAGGAAGTGCGCGGCATCGCCGAAGGCGCGGGCGTCGCTTTCGAGGACGTCTTTTACCTCACAGCCGACGAGGAACTCGTTTCGCTGTGGGAAAAACCGGAAAAGTGCTCGACCGTCGTCGTCCGCACGAAGGACGGCCTGCTGCTCGGGCACAACGAGGACTATCCGCCGCGGTACATGGACCGGCTCGTCATCGTCGACGCGCGGCCCGACGACGGCCCCGCGTTCCTCGCGCTGACCTATCCGTACATCCTCGCCGGCCCGTCGTGCGGCATGAACGACCGCGGCCTGGCGTTCGGCGTCGATTCCCTCGGCTTTCACGCGCGCGGCCGCGGGCTGCCGACGAATTACGTGCTGCGCGACCTGTATTCGGTGCGCCGCATCGGCGACGTCCGGCGCATCATGGACGCGTCCGGCAGGGTCATGGGCAACGCGGCGACGGTCGCGTCCGCGTCCGAGGGACGGGCGGTCTCCGTGGAAGCGTCGCCGCGCGCCGTCGACGTGCTCGAGATGGGGAAGCGTGGAATGCTGGCGCACACCAATCATGTCAGGTCCGAAACGCTCGATCGGGACGGCGAGAAGGCGAGTTGGAGTTCCCGCAAGCGCCTCGCCGCCCTCGAACACCTGCTCGCGGCGACGGAAACGCATACGCGCGCAGGACTTGCGAAGGCCCTTTCATCCAAGGACTACGGCCTTCTCCGATTCGGACGCCGCGCCAACGAGAGCTGCACGGTCGGCACCGGCATCCTCGACCCGAAGCGCCACATCATGTACGTTGCGAAGAGAGGCCCTCGGGGACACGGGTTCAGGGGCTATGAGATGAGGAAAGTTGTCAGTTAACAGTTATCAGTCGGCATTTGTTGGACTATTGATCGCGCAAACGTCACTGATAACTGAAAACTGAGAACTGATAACTCCCTATGTACGAGATCCGCGACCCCATCCATCGCACGATCTTCTTCTCCGAACGGGAGAAGCGGGTGATCGATCATCCGTTCGTGCAGCGGCTGCGGCATGTCCGCCAGCTCGGGCTTTCTTATACCGTCTATCCCGGCGCGACGCACGACCGTTTCAGCCACGCGCTCGGCGCGATGCACGTCGCGGGCCGCATGTGGGGCCGGATGTGCGAGACGAGCGGCGACGTCCTTCGCGCGCATTTCAGCGACGACGACGTCGCGTACTTCCGCCAGATCATCCGTTTCGCGGGGCTGCTCCACGACCTCGGCCACCCGCCGTTCTCGCACGTCTCCGAGAAGTTCATGCCGAAGTTCGGGGCGCTCGACCTTCCCCGCGACTGGTTCGCCGTGCCGACGCAGGACCGGCAGGCCACGCACGAGGATTACAGCATCCTGCTCATCGCCGCGCTCGCCGAGGACGGCTCCGCGCCGCTCTCGCGCGACGAGGCGCAGGATGTCGCGTCGCTCGTCCATCACGGCGTCGTCCCGTCGCCGGCGTGGCAGAAGCGCTTCGGCGAGAACGAGGGCAGCAGGGGCATCCATCGCCTCATCCGTTCGATCATCTCCGGCGAGCTCGACTGCGACCGGATGGATTACCTGCTGCGCGACGCGTATTACACCGGCGTCGCCTACGGCACGCACGACATCGACCACCTCGTCGCCAACCTCGGCATCGTTGACCAGGGCGAGCGCGGCCTCGTGCGCACCATCGACGCGACGGCCGTGCGTGCCTTCGAGGATTTCCTCCTCGCGCGTTTCCATATGTTCCTGCAGGTGTACCTCCACAAGACGACCATCGGCTTCGATCATTTCCTCGAGCAGGCGCTGGCGGAAGGGGAGTTCACGCTCGTGATTCCCGGGGACGCCAAGGGCTACGCCCGCCTTCGCGACAGCACCGTGCTCGAACGCCTGTTCACGGCGGCGGAAGACCCGAAGAACGTCTGGTCGCGCCGCCTCGTCAACCGCCAGCCGGCCAAGCTAATCCTGGCGTCGGCGAACGCGAAACCCGACGAGAAGGCGCTCATGGCCGAGGTCATCAAGGCGCTCAAGGACGCCGGCGTCCCGTATTTCGAGATCACCTCGCACCAGTATCTCTCGAAGAGCCTGCCGACCGTCGAGGGCGCCGGCGGACCGTCGAGCATGCTCGTGCGCCGCAAGATGTTCGGCCAGTACCGCTACGAACCGATCGAACGCTACTCGGCGCTCCTCACCAAATACAACGAGGCCATCGACATGACCAATCTCTTCGTCTTGCCGGAACATTACGCGGCCGCGAAGACGGCGATAGCGAGATTTGCGGGGTGATGCTGAGGGGCAGGAGACAGTACTCAGTACACGTAGACAGAGGACAGGAGACAGCGAATGAGCCGGACCGCGTCCGGCTTTTTGGATTCGCCGTGCCCCGTACCCTGCGTTCTGCGTACCGTGTACTGCGTACTGTGGCCTGCCCCCGGCCCTTGCCATTTTGTGGATAACATTTTCCGTCCGTTGGACTAAGATATGCCGGTTCAGAGGAACCTTCCGGGCTGTCCGGATGAAGGAGGTACGCGATGGACACTTCGCTCCTTGAGAAGCGCGCGGCGGAGATGCTGTCGCGTTTCGACCCCGGGTGCGTCCGCAAGGCGCTCGAGGAACGGCCTTTCATGATCGAGTTTTTCGGCACGCCGAAGTCGGGCAAGAGCACGATGAAGGAGATGCTGAAGCACTTCTTCAAGCGCAACGGCCTGTCGGTCTCGACGCCCACCGAGGGCGCCGAGGCGGTCGAGTGGATCAAGCGCCGCGAGCCGGAATACAACTTCCAGACCGCGGAGTACGCGCTGTCGTTGGCCCGCGAGCGGGCCTACGGTCCCGGCCACCGGGATTTCCACCTGGCCATCTTCGACCGCGCGATCTTCGACGGCGTGGTCCGGATGGACTACTACCGCGAGACCGGCAAGATGTCGGCCGCCGACCAGGCCGCCGTCGAGGGGTACCTGCTGCTGCCGCACAACCGGCGGCTGTTCGACCTCCATGTCTGCCTCGTGGCCGCTCCCGAGGTCGCCATCCAGCGCGAGCTGGCACGGGCGCTCACCAAGAAGCACGGCGAGACGATGAATCCCGCCACGCTCCAGGGGCTCCTCGACGCGCACTCGCGCACCTGGAACCGGCTGAACTGCGCCGCCGACCCGTCGATGCTCTGGCACGACTCGTCCCGCGAGACCGAGGAAGAGACCGCCGCGTCCATCCTCGCCTCCGCGCTCGACGCGTTCGACCGACGTCTCAAGTCCTTGGAGGAATCCAAGTGACCGGCCGCTCCCTCCGCGGGGCGGCTTTTTTTGATCGAGGACTCAGGATAACGGGAATCAGGATTCAGCTGCCCCCTGCAATTCTGAATCCTTTCTCCTGATTCCTTCATCCCGACTCCTGACCTTCTGTGGATAAGTCGGTCGATGGCTTTGGTGTGACACTCCCGTCGCGGGTGGTATGCTCGATGCATTAAGGAGAACCGCAGGAATCCCTATGCGGCAACCACTCCGGATCGGCATCGACCTCGACGGCGTGTTGATCGATCACCGCGGGCACAAGCGCCGCCTCGCGGAGGAGTACGGTTTTGCCCTCGAGCCCTGGCAGACGAACGCCAACGTCATGCGCAGGTACGTCCCCGAGGACGTCTATCATTCGCTGCAGGAATCCCTCTACACGCGGCTGACGCGCGAGGCCCCGGCGGTCGCAGGCGCGCTCGAGAACCTGCCGGAACTGAAGGCCGAGCTGTTCGTCATCTCCGCCCGCCGTGCGGATTCCATCCGTTTCGCGCAGGACTGGCTGGTCAACCACCGCATCTACGACGTCGTGCCCGCCGAGCGCATCTATTTCTGCGGCAATGATGACGAGAAACGCGGCTACTGCGATAAGCTCGGCATCGACATGTTCCTCGACGACAAGGTCTGCGTGCTCGAGGCGCTCGGCGGCCGTACCAAGCGCGTGCTGTTCGACGAGGACGACATCGCGCCGCTGCTGCAGGTCGAGGACCGCCTCCATGTCGCCAAGACCTGGGAGGAGTTCCGCGAGCTCGCGAACGGCAAGCCTGCCGGGCAGACGAGGCTGGAGCTGAGGTGAGTGGTTGAAAGTGGCCGGGTGGTCAAGTGGTGAAGTGATGAAGACGGCGCTTGCGCCGTTTTTTTAAAGACCGTCTAATCACTCGTCCACTCGTCCACTCGTCCACTCGTCCACTCGTCCACTCGTCCACGTAACCACTCGTCCACGTAACCACTCGCCATCAGTCCCATCTCAGCCGCAGCATTGACCCGGCCCCGTCCCGCTGCTACGTTTCGGCCGCGTTCATTCCAACGCGGAAGGAGAGGCCATGGCCTTCGCTGACCCCCGATACGACCGACTGCTCGCGTTCCTCAAAGACGCGGCGAACATCAACGCCGCCAAGAACCTGCTCGTCTGGGACATGGAGACGATCATGCCCGAGGCTGGCGCCGATGCGCGGTCCGGGCCGGTCTCCTGCCTGGAAGGGCTCGCGCACGAGAAGCTCACGTCCGCGGAATACCGCGACCTGCTCTCACCGCTCGCCGAGCTGCGCGACGCCGGCGGGATCCCCGCGGACGATCCGGCGTACGCCGTCGTCGGCTTGGCCTGGAAGAACTACCGGCGCGAAGCGCGCCTGCCGTCCTCGTTCGTGACGGAGCTGAGCGCGCTCTGCGCCTCGTCGCATCACGTCTGGAAGGACGCGCGGGAAAAGAAGGACTGGGCCGCGTTCCTGCCGAATCTCACGCGCATCGTCGCGATGAAGCGGGAGGAGGCGAGGCTGGTCGGGTTCACCGCGTCGCCGTATGACGCGCTGCTCGACGCCTTCGAGCCCGGCATGGACGCGGCGAAGACCTCGGCGCTGCTCGACGGCATCGCGCCGCCGCTCGCCGCGCTCGTGCGCCGCATCGGCGCTTCGCCGACGGACCGCGGGCCGGAGGGCACGCGCGTCGCCGCACCGCTCGCCGCGCAAGCCGAGCTCAATCGCGTCTTCGCGACGCGCCTGGGCTTCGATCTCCGCGGCGGCCGCATCGACCCGACCGCGCACCCATTCATGACGCGCATCCACGTCGGCGACATCCGCATCTGCACGCGCTACGACGAGGCCGACGCGCTCTACGCGCTCATGAGCACGTTCCACGAGGCCGGCCACGGCATGTTCGAGCAAGGACTCCCTTCCTCGCTCTACGGCACGCCGGCCGGCGAAGTGGCGTCGTTCGCGCTCCACGAGTCGCAGTCGCGCCTCTGGGAGAACATGGTCTGCCGGAGCCTCCCGTTCTGCGAGTTCCTCGCGCGCGAGCTCGGGGCCGCCGGCATCGGCGCCCCGCCTGCCGCGCTCCTGCATCGGGCGCTGAACGCGGTCGCCCCGTCGTTCATCCGCACCGAAGCGGACGAGGTGACCTACAACCTCCACATCTGCCTGCGCTTCCGCATCGAGCGCGACCTCATCGAGGGATCGCTCGACCCCGCGGACGTGCCAGCGGCGTGGAACGCGCTGTCCCGCGAGTACTTCGGCATCGAACCGGAGCACGACGCGGACGGCGCGCTGCAGGACGTGCATTGGTCGGCGGGCCTCTTCGGTTACTTCCCGACCTACGCCCTCGGCAACCTCTACGCCGCGCAGCTCTACGAAGCCGCGTCGCGCGAGATCCCCGGACTCGAGGATGGGTTCCGGGAGGGCCGTTTCGCCGACCTGCTCGCTTGGCTGCGTGATCGCGTGCACCGCCATGGCTCGCTCGTCGACGCCGCGACCATCGTCGCACGCGCGACCGGCAAACCGCCGTCGCCCGTGCCGTTCCTCGCGTACGTCGAGCGGAAGTACTCCGCCATATACGGCCTGTGAAGGCCGCCCCGGCATCGGCCAGCTGAGCTGGCCAAGCCGGGGTTTTTCTTTTGAAAGGGTAATACCTGTTTCGTGCCACCAAATCACGC
>JAVHQX010000212.1:0-6690 GCA_036171355.1 Patescibacteria group bacterium
GCCACCGCGGCGCGCGGCGCCGCGGTCCTCTCCGAAGGGAAGGGTGCGATCGTCATCGTCCCCCACCTCGACGACGTCGCGCCGGCCGTACGCGGACTCCGGGAGTCCTGCGGCGATGACGCCGTGCTCGAATTCCACGGCGACATGGCGATGACCGCGCTCTGGAAGTCGTGGACGACGGCGGCATCGGGAAAGCCGGTCGTCGTCGTCGGGACGCGGATGGCCGTGGGAGCGCCGATTGCCCGGCTCGGGGCGATCATCATCCACGAGTGCGATAGCAGCGACCTCAAGCAGTACGACCAGAACCCTCGCTATGACGCCCGCGCCATGGCCCTGCACCGCGCCAAACAGGCCGAGGCCGCGCTCGTGCTCATGAGCCACGGGCCGCGTGCCGAGGAGTACGCGCTCGCGGCGCGGGAAGGGTTCTCCTGGGAAGAACGCGGCGCTTCCGCCGCCGACACCGTGCTCGCGGAACCCGCGCGTGGAGCGAAATCGGCCGAAGAACGGCTGCTCACCGTGACCGCGCTTGAAGCCGCTGAAAAGGCTTTACGCAGCGGAAAAAGGGTGTTATTGTTCCACAACCGCAGAGGCACCGCGACCGCCCTGATTTGCAGGGACTGCGGCCGCATCGAGCGGTGCCCGACTTGCGCCATTGCGCTCCGGGTCCACGCCGACAAGCTTCACTGCCACCGCTGCGGGCGCGTCGGGGAAACGCCCCTCACTTGCGCGGGATGCGGCGGACCGTCGTTCCGGACGTGGGGCATGGGCACGGGAGCGGTGACGCCGATCCTGGCAGCCGCGTTTCCCGACGCCAAGGTCGTGCAAGTCGACGCGGACATCCGCACTGCCGACGTCGCCGGCGCGGACATCGCCGTCGGCACGCAATACCTCCTCCACGCGGTCGCCGAGTCGCCCTCCGCCGCGCGCTACGGAGCGGTCATCGTGACCTCGGTCGACGACATGCTCGGACACGCCGGATTCCGCGCCACGGAGAACGCATGGCGGACGATCCGCACGCTCGCCGACGTCGCCGCCGCGGGAGAAGGCACGCTGGTGCTCCAGACGCTCGATGGCGAGAGTCCGGCGATACGCGGCTTGCTCGCGGAGCCGAAAACGTTCCTCGCCGAAGAACTCGAAGCGCGCGACCGCGCCGGTTTCCCGCCGAAGTCGACGCTCGTGACCGTCACCACCGTCGGCCGGACGGAAGACGAAGCGAAAGGCAGGATCGACCGGCTCGCCAAGGACCTCCGCGCCCGTTTCGGCGCCAGGTCCGGCATCGCGGTCACGGGGCCGCATCGCCCCGGCAACCCGTTCCGCCACGGATCCTGGAGGAGCCTGCTCGTCATCCGCACGCCGGCGTTCACGGACGCCCTCGCCGCCGCGCTGCGCGACCTGCCCGAAGACTGCATCATCGACAGGGACCCCGAATACCTCGGATAAATGCCTATGGCCGTCATGAAAATCGTCCTCGACGGCGACCCCGTGCTGCGTGCCCGCGCCGCGGAGGTCGACCCGAAGGAGATCGCCACGCCCGCATTCAAGCAGCTGCTCGACGACATGGTCGAGACGATGTACGCCGCGAGCGGCGTCGGCATCGCCGCGCCCCAGGTCGGCGTCGGCAAGCGCATCTTCATCGCCGAAAGCGCCCAAGGACCCATCGCCCTCATCAATCCGGCCTTCACGAAGACGTCGTGGAAGCTGATGGGCGGCGAGGAGGGTTGCCTTTCCGTCCCCGGGAAGTTCGACAAGGTCCGCCGCCACAAGTCGGTGACGATCGAGGGACTCACCGCGGAAGGCAAGAAAGTCACGTTCACCGCCGAAAACTTCTTCGCCCGCATCCTCCAGCACGAGCTCGACCACCTGGACGGCATCCTGTACGTCGACAGGGTGAAGGAACAGAAAAAAGACAAAAAGGGATAAAGAACTAAAGAGGTAAAGTCCGCGTGACGGCGTGCTTTACCGCTTTACCCCTTTATCGCTTTATCTCTCCCCAATGCTCCGCATCGTCTACTTCGGGACCGCGCCGTTCGCCGTGCCGCCGCTCAAGGCGTTGTTCGGCGCGAAGGGACGCGCGGAGGTCGTGGCGGTGGTCACCAAGCCGGGCAAGCCCGTGGGCCGCAAAGGCGAACTCCAGTCGTCCCCCGTCGCCAAGGCGGCGCGGGAGGCCGGCGCGATGCTGCTCATGCCGCCGTCGCTTAAGACCGAGGACCTCCGCGAGCGGCTCGCGGCGCTGAACGCCGACCTCTTCGTCGTGGCCGCCTACGGCAAGATCGTGCCCAGGGCCGTCCTCGACCTTCCCAGGCTTGGCTGTCTCAACCTGCACGGCTCGCTGCTCCCGAAATACCGCGGCGCGTCCCCCATCCAGGCGGCCATCGCGGCCGGTGAACGCGAGACGGGCGTGAGCCTCATGCGCATGGACGAGCTGGTCGACCACGGGCCCGTCCTCGCGACCGTCGCCGTGCCCATCGATCCGGGCGACACCCACGGCACGCTCGAGACCAAGCTCGCCGGCGCCGCCGCGGACCTGCTCGTCGCGCATCTCGACGACATCGCCGCAGGGAAACTCGCGTCGCAGGAACAGCGGCATGACGCCGCCACCTACACCGCCATCATCAGCCGCGAGGACGGCTTCGTCCGTTGGGACGGGGCAGACGCGCGGATCGTCGAACGACGGCTGCGCGCCTTCGACCCCTGGCCGGGCCTCTATGCGGTCTGGACGAGGAACGGCAGGCCGCTGCGCCTCAAACTGACGGACGTCCATGCGATTGAAAACCGTCCCGGGCTCAAGCCGGGGACGGCGTTCATCGACGACGAGGGTTTTCCCGCAGTATCCGCCAAGTCCGGCGCCGTGCGTCTCCTGCAGGTGCAGCCCGAAGGCAAGAAGCCGATGGACGGCAAGGCGTTCCTGAACGGCTACAAGGATTTCTCGGGCGCAGCGCTCGATCTCGCGGACCCGTCCGCGCCGCTCGCGGCATCGAAGTAACCGCCGCAGCCGAGCGCCCCGAGCAGCATGAGGGTTCCGATGCCGAGCGGATGGTTCAGATAAGGGCTGAAGACGTTCGTCGCGAGGAGCGCGACGGCTCCCACGAGCAGGCCGGCGGTCACGACCGCCTTTTGTTTTTGTCCGCCGTCGAATTCCATGCCGGCGGCGCGAAGCAGACCGCGCGAGGCGCGGATGCCGCGGACGAGGGGCCGGAGCAGCATGACGACGAGCCAGCCGTAGACAGCCAGACCGACCAGGCCGATCTTCAGCCACAGGTCATGGTAGCCCCATTCGAAGGCGTAGGTCGTGTACTCCCCGGTCTTGCTCGACGCGAGCAGCCGGGGATCGCTCGTGGTGTAGGTGACCGTCGTCCCGAATCCGGAACCGAACACCGGGCGCTTGAGCGCCGCCTCCGTGAGCTTCGGCAGGAGGGCCCAGCGGCTGTTGGCGGCCGCGTCGCCGAGCGACAGCGCGCGCTCGCCGAGGAGCGAGGAGAGCGACATCTCGCCGCTCTTGTTCGGGAACGGGAAGTAGTAGATCGCGGCGACGATCGTCACGGCCGCGAGCGCGGATCCGGCGCCGAGGAGGGCCAGGCGGCGCCAGACGGCGGCTTCCGCGCGGCTCCAGGCCAGGACGGCCGCGAGCGCCATGGTCGCCACCGCCCCGCCGAACCAGAAGCTGCGCGACAGGCTCAGGACCATGCTCACCATCGACCAGCACACGAGCGCCGCGGCGAAACGCGCCGACCAGCGCTTCATCGTCCCCGCGTAGGCGAAGAGCAGCGCCAGCGCGAACACCGTCACGAGGATGAATATCTGCGACTGGAAGAAGATGCGGTAGAAATCCGCCGTCATGATGGTGATCTCCCCGACCCTGGTATCGCGGATCCAGATGTAGATGTTCGAGGCCGCGATGAAGATGCGGTGCGAGAAGAAGAACAGCACGCCGAGCGCCTTGGCGACCGACGAGGTGATCGCGGCACACAGGGTCGCCGCCGCCCGCAGGCGCGTCTCCGGCCTGGCGAAAGCGGCCACGAGCGCCGGAAAGAGCCCGTAGTAAAGGTAACGGTCGACGTCGAAGAAGATCGTCCCGTAGCCGTTGCCGAGGACCATGCCGCGCACGACGCCGAAGACGATGACGGCGAGAAGCAGCGCGTACGGGACGAGGATGCCCCGCCTAGCCATCGATCTGAACCAGTCCCAGGCCGCGCGGCGCCGGTCGCCGCCCGCGAGCGTGGACGCGATGAGCTCCGCGAACCAGATGCCGACGACGATCAGGAACAGGCCGTGGCGGAGCGACAGGAACAGGCCCTGCTCCGCGCCGAGCGTCACCATGTAGCCGCCCTGCGAGCCGATGAACAGCTCCGCGAGCAGCAGCAGCATGGCCGTCTCGGGTTTCGTCACGGCGAGCACCGCCGTCACCGCGATGATGATGAGCCAGGCGAACGAGGAGAACGGCGGGACGATGAACGCCCAGAACGACACCAATTCGAACAGCAGGAAGAACAGCAGCGCGAGCCGGTACGTCGAGAAGAAGGATTTCTGCGCGTCGGACATAGGTCAGGTGCGTCCGCGCCGGGCCTGGACCAGCCAGGCGAGCGCCATGGAGATCGGGTCGAGGATGACGATGACGGCCGCGGCAAGCGGGCCATGATGCTTGGCGAAATACTTGCGGAGGCTGTCGTTGAAGTAGCGCTGTTTCGTCGGCCCGAACGCCTGGCCGAAGGACTCGCCGCCGTGATGGACGACGGTCGCGACGGGAGCGTACCAGACCTGGAACCCCGCGTCCTTGGCGCGCTTGCAGTAGTCGACATCCTCGAACCAGATGAAGAACCGCTCATCGAGGCCGCCGATCTCGCGGACGAGGCTCTTGCGGACCATGAAGGCCGCGCCCATCACCTGGTCGACCGCGGCTTCCTTCCCGTAATCGAAGTCGTCCGCGAAATAGCGGCGGAGCGGGCCGAAGCGGCGCAGCACGTGGTGGAGCTTGAGCATGATGAGCTTCTGGCTCGCGAGCGTCGGGAACCGCCGCACCGACGGCTGGAGCTTCCCGTCCGCGCCGGCCAGCCGCGGGCCGAGGATGCCGGCCTGCGGATGCCTGCGCATGCAGCCGACCATGGCCGCGACGGCGTCATCCTTGAGTTCGGTGTCGGGATTGAGCAGCAGGATGAAGTCGCCCTGCGCCTGCATGATGGCCGCGTTATTGGCGGCGGCGAACCCCATGTTGCGGTTGTTGGCGATCACGTTCGCGTCCGGGAACTCCCGAAGCACCATCTCCACGCTGCCGTCGCCGGAAGCGTTATCGACGACGTAGACCTCGAACGAGACTCCCTTGGTCTCGAGGTACACCGAAGCTAGGCACCGCCGCAGCAGGTCCTTCACTTTCCAGTTCACGATGACGATGGAGACGTCCATGTGGGTTCAAAGTCGTCAGTTATCAGTTATCAGTGCGAACGGTTAACTGAAAACTGACAACTGATAACTTCACTCAAGGTGATGTTTTTCCCTCATGACCTTCCGCGCGGCTTCGAGCTTCTCCAGGTTCTTCATGCGGATGCCGAGCTTACGCCACGGGATGGCGTTGAAGATCTTCGGGACCCACAGGCTGATGCCGCCCTGGTGCGGCAGGCACTGGAAAAGGTACTCGGGAATCCAGACGCCGACATGTCCCTGTTCCTGCATGGTGAGCCAGAGGTCCCAGTCCTGGAGGCGTTTGATCTTCTCGTCGAAGCCGGGGAAATGCTCCCGGCGGATGAGCGAGGTCGTGTGGATGTAGTTCATCTTCCGGAGCTTCGCGGCGTCGAACGGCCACAACCGGAACTTCTTCCAGCCGAAGCGGAAGGATGAGTACGCGTACGACGCCTCGGGATGCGCCTTGAGCGTCTCGAGCATCCGGGCGAGCATGTCGGGACGCATGATGACGTCCGCGTCGCAGAACAGCAGATAGTCGCCTTTCGCGTCGCGCCATCCGCGGTTCCGCGCTGCGTTGCCGCCGCGGTTCTCCTGCGCCACGTAATCGATGCGCGCGAAGAACGGCCTGAGCGCCTCGTAGGTGCCGTCGGTCGAGCCGTCGTTCACGACGATGACCTCGTAGTCCGCGAACGTCTGCGCGAAGATGCTTTCGAGGCACAGCGGAATCTCCGCCGCGTGCTGGTACGACGGGATGATCACGGAAATGACGGGTTTTCGCGTCTGCGGCTCCATAGCTAATCCTTGTCCTCCATGAGCGCGGCGACGAGCGGCGCGGCTTGCAGCCTCCAGTTGAATTCCTCGATGACGCGGGTGCGGCCGTCGTGGCCGAGCCGTTCCCAGAGCGCGGGGTCGTCCATGAGCGAGACGACCGCCTTGGCGATGGCTTCGGGGTCGCCCGGATCGACGAGCAGGCCCGTCTTGCCGTCCACGACCGCGTCCGGCACGCCGCCGGCGCGCGAGCCGATGACCGGCTTGGCCATGAGGTTGGCTTCAAGATAGACGATGCCGAACCCCTCGACGTCGGCGCCGACGCTCCGCGGCGCCATCACGAAAGCGTCGCACAGGGCGTACAGCGCGGGCAGGTCTTCGTCGGGGACCTTGCCGGTGAAGGTCACGCGGTCCGCCACGCCCTTGGCTTTGGCCAGATCCTCGAGGCGTCCCCTCTCCGGACCATCGCCGACGATCGCGAGCGAAACGTCGCGGCCGCGCTCCCTGAGCAGCGCCAGTGCCTCGATG
>JAVHQX010000213.1:0-1425 GCA_036171355.1 Patescibacteria group bacterium
CAACAGTTCGACAAGTTCAAGGCCGTGATCGATCAGGAGCTCGCCAAGGCCGAGGCGAAGCAGAAGAGCGGCACGCCGAAGGACAAGCTCTACGTGACGCTGTCCAAGGAGAACTTCAAGTCGGCACCCGCCGGCGAGGAAGGTGAGCAGGAGGACACGAAGACCGTCTGGAAGGTCCCCGTCGGTAAGAGCCCCGTGAAGGGCCCGGCCGGCGCGCTCGTCACGATCATCGAGTTTTCCGACTTCCAGTGCCCATACTGCAAGAAGGTCGAGGACTCGCTTGCGAAGGTATTCGCGCAATATCAGGGCAAGGTTCGCCTCGTCTGGAAGAACGAGCCCCTTCCGTTCCACCCGCGCGCGACGCCCGCGGCCGTCGTGACGCTCGAGGCCCGCGCGAAGAATGGGGACAAGGGCTTCTGGGACGCGCACGACAAGCTTTTCGAGTCGCAGCCCAAGCTCGAAGACGCCGACCTCGAAACGGTGTCAAAGGCCCTCGGCCTCGACTGGACCAAGGTCAAGGACGCAATCGAGAACGACAAATACGACGACGCGATCGACGAGGACGTCCAGCTCGGCACTCGCGTGCAGGCGAACGGTACGCCCCATTTCTTCATCAACGGCCGCCGCCTCGTAGGCGCACAGCCGGTCGAGTCCTTCTCGAAGGTTATCGACGAAGAAGTCAAGAAGGCCGAGGGGCTGCTCCAGAAGGGCACGAAGCCCGAGGCGCTCTACGACGCACTGATCGCGGACGGTAAAGATCCGCCGGTCGCCGCGGCCGCCCCCGAGCAACCGCTCGAGAAAAAGCAGGTCGCGATGCGCGGCAGCGCGGCCTACAAGGGCCCCGCGGGCGCGAAGGTGACCATCCAGGAGTTCTCCGACTTCCAGTGCCCCTACTGCAAGAAGGTCGAGGACACCGTCAAGAAGGTGATGCGAAAGAACAAGGACGTAAAGCTCGTGTGGCGCCATATGCCGCTCGAGATGCACCAGGACGCTCCGCTCGCCAGCGAGGCCGCCGAAGAGGCGTACAAGCAGAAGGGCGCCGACGGTTTCTGGAAGATGCACGATCTGCTGTTCAACGAAGGCCAGGGTAAGGAGAACGGCCTGAAGCGCGAAGCGCTCGACGGCTATGCGACAAAGCTCGGCCTCGACATGGAGAAGTTCAAGGGCGCGCTCGACAACCGCACCCACAAGGCGACAATCGAAGCGGACGCAAAGGCCGGCAAGGACGCGGGCATCCAGGGAACTCCCGCGTTCGTCATCAACGGCTACTTCATCAACGGCGCGCAACCCTACAAGGAGTTCAAGCGCGCGATCGAGAAGGCGGCCGCCGAGGCGAAGTAACCCTTCGCCGCTGGTCTTGTCCGGCCTGGACCAGGCCGCCTGACCTCCCGTAGTCCCGCGACAGGCCCGCGGCGTTCATGAGGC
>JAVHQX010000214.1:0-1418 GCA_036171355.1 Patescibacteria group bacterium
GGGAGGCGCGGGCGCGACCGGCTGGGCCGGCATGACGCCGCGGTAGTAGTACCAGTAGTCGCCGCCCATGCCGCCCGCGTAGGGGTAGGCACGGCCGGATTCGACCGCGCGCCGATAGGTCTCGGCATTGTACTGGTCCACGTAGGCGCGGCTCGAGACACCGATCGCTCCGATGGGGTCGCTCGTGTACCCGTTGACGTGGTAGTCACCGGGACGCGATTCGACGCCCGCCGAGGCGAACAGGGCGCCGCAACCGGAACTTCCGGCCGCGACGAACAACAGGAACGCGAGCTGTGCAAGCTTGCTCATGGCTCAATCTCCTTTCCGCCGCAGCGGATCGTCGTGAATTGTAGGGAACGGTCCGTTCAGCGGGGGTCACCATGACCATCGTCTGAACAAATGACTATAGCACATTTTCGCCCGTATGTCAAGGCGGTTATGCCATTATTTTTGCTAAACTAAGGCAAATTCAATGCTCCGCCTTAAAAATAAGGCCGGACAAAATGAAACCCCCGGTCCAGCAAGCGCTGGGCCGGGGGCAAGCGTAGAGGAGAACCCCTCTACTGGTTCAGGTCAGGATAGTTGTCCAGCTCACGGAAGACCCTGTCCGTGCGCGGGTGCGCGGTATGCGCGGTGTGCGGATCGGCCGCCGGCGCGACATCGCTGTGTTCGGCCGTGGCGGCCGGGAGCGGATCGCGACGAGGCACGGCGGGCGGGGGCGGCAGGTCGGCCGAGGAGGACGACCTGTCGGGGTTCACGACGGAAGGGACCGTCTGCGACTGCACCGCGGTTGAGGCGGGGCTGACGGAGACTGCGTTCCTGCCGAGGTTCTCCCAGTACGTGCCGTTCTGGAGCTGAGCGATGTTCTGCTCGACCTCCGCGATACGGCGCGCGTCCTCCGGGCTGCAGTAGCGGCCGCCGCACTGGTCGACCGCACGCAGGCGGATCGCGTTCCGTTCGGCCGTGAGACGGTCGAGCAGGCGACGATCCGTGTCGTTGAGATGGTCGGAACCGAGGTTCCGCTGGCTGAACTCGGCCATTCCGCGCGCGAACCGGGGGCTCGCGATGCGGGCGGTCGAGAAGGCCAGAGACAGGAGCATGAACGAGGTCAACGCGACCTTCGCCCACTTCCCGTTGTACCATCCCGCGGCCATGACGTAGGCCAGGCCCATCATCGAGGTCGCCGCGATCAGCGAGATGCCGACCGCGCGCCAGATGGGCACCACCTGCGCGTAGAGGCACGCGCCGGTGATGAAGGCCATGATGCCCGACAGCTTCCGAGCGGCGTTCTTGACCTCTCCGGTCTCGAGGCCGGGGAAGGCGTCGAACGCCACGCGAGCGACCTTGGAGCCGGCGACCATGATGTAGCCGAGCACCGATGCCCGCACCAGGACGAATCCCAGAAGCAGGCTTGCGAG
>JAVHQX010000215.1:0-3573 GCA_036171355.1 Patescibacteria group bacterium
TGGCGCCGTATTCTTCGGACTCGCTCCCCTGCTCGCGCTGGCGTTCCCGTACGGCCCCTCCGTGAAGACGGCCATCGCCGTCGGCGCGCTGTCGTTCTTCGCGATGACGAGCTCGCAGGTGCTCACCGGCGTCTTTCAGAAGCATCTCGCCACCGGCCGCGCCGCCGTCGCCGACGTCGTCGGACGCGCGGTGCTGCTCGTCGGCGCGGCCTACGCGGCGACGCGAGGCGCGGGACTCCAGGCGTTCGTCTTCGCCTTCGTCCTCGCGAACGCCGCCCAATTCGCGCTTTCGTACGTGTTCGCCAGGAAGTTCGCGCGCATCGGCTTCGCGTTCGACCTCGCGATGTGGCGCAGAATCGTCCGCGAATCATGGCCGATCGGCGTCTCGATCGCGTTCAACCTGATTTATCTCAAAGGCGACGTGATCATCCTTTCGCTCTCGCGCCCGCAGGCGGAGGTCGGCCTCTACGGCGCGGCGTACAAAGTGCTCGACGTCATCACCGTCATCCCGATGATTTTCATGGGGCTCGTGCTGCCCGTCATCGCGTCGGCGTGGTCCGCCGGCCGCCGCGACGACTTCACGCGGCGCGTCGGCAAGTCCTTCGACGCGCTGTCCCTCCTCGCGCTCCCCCTCGCGTTCGGCACCGCGCCTGTCGCGACCGACCTCATGCGGCTCGTCGCCGGCGAGCAGTTCGCGGCCTCCGGCGCGTTCCTCGCGGTGCTCATGCTCGCGGGCGCCGCGGTCTTCTGGAGCGCGCTCTTCGGCCACGCGATCGTGGCGCTCGGCATGCAGCGGAAGATGATCGTCGCGTATGCCGCGGATGCCGTCCTGTCGCTTGCGCTCTACGCCTACGCCGTGCCGCGTTTCGGCGGGCTCGGTGCCGCGTGGGTGACGGTCTTCTCGGAAGCCTTCATCGCCGTCGTGACGGCTTGGGCGGTAATCCGGACGATCCGGCACGCGCCTCCGATGCGGACGTTCGCCCGAGCGTTCGTCGCGAGCGCGATCATGGCCGCGGCGGTCGCGGCCGCGGCTCCGCTCCACGTCCTGCTGCGCGTTGCCCTGGGAATGGCCGTCTACGCGGCCCTCCTCGCGGCGTTCGGCGTCCTCACGAAAGAAACGTTCGCCTTCCTCCGACGGCCCGCTGCCTGACCTATGACCCCGCAGCTCGTCATCGTCATCGTCGCGGCCCCCGCCTTCCTCGCGCTCTGCGTGATGAAGCGCCCGCTTGCGCTCGCGGCATTCTGCGCGCTCCTGCCCGCCTATCTTATCCGTTTCTCCGTGCCGCTGCCGGGCATCGCCGCGCTGCCGTCGACGCTGCTCGAGGTGTTCTTCTGGGAGCTCTTCCTGACCTGGCTCTGGACGGACGGCGCCCGGCCGGGCGCCTGGTCGGCGCTCGGCCGCTGGATCGAACCCGTGACGCTTTTCGCCGTCGGCGCGACGGTGAGCGTCCTGGTCGCTCCCGACCTCCGCGCGGCGCTCGGCCTCTGGCGCGCCTACGTGCTCGAGCCCTTGTTGTTCTTCCCGATGTTCACGGACGTCGTCTCACGCGGACGGCGCGGCGGTTGGGTGCTCGCCGCGTTCGGCGGCCTGCTCGCCGCGGTCGGCGCCACCGCCGTCTACCAGAAGATCACCGGATACGGCATCCCGAATCCCGTCTGGCAGGCCGAAGCGACGCGGCGCGTCACGAGCGTCTTCGGCTACCCGAACGCCATCGGGCTGCTCGCCGCGCCGCTCGTCATCCTGATGGCCGGCTGGACGGTCGCGCTGCTGCGGGCGAAGAAGGCGTTACGAAAAACGTACGCGGCGCTGCCCGCGATCGCCGCAGTCCTCGGCGCGGCCGGGATCGCCTTCGCGGTCTCGCAGGGCGCTATGATCGGCGCCGCGGCCGGTCTCGTCGCGCTCGGGCTCCTCGACAAGCGCCTGCGCCCGTGGACGCTCGGCGCGATCATCGCCGGTTCGCTCGCGATCATGCTCGTCAGGCCTATCCGCGACGAATTCTCCATCCTCGCTTCTCTCCGCGACGACTCGGGTTCGGTCCGCGCGATCATCTGGCAGGAAACCGCGACGATGCTCGACGACGCGCCGGTGTTCGGCGCGGGCCTCTCCGGCTACCCCTCGCGCGTCGCCCCGTATCACAAGGCCGGCTGGATCGAGATCTTCCAGTATCCGCACGACCTGTTCCTGAACTTCTGGAGCGAGACGGGGCTCATCGGGCTCATCGGGTTCCTGTGGATCCTTGGACGTTTCTTCGCGTCGGCCTACGCGCTCTCCGCGCGCGGCGGCTGGATCGTCCCCGCGTGCGCCGCGGCGATGGCCGCGCTGCTCGTCCACGGGCTCGTCGACGTCCCCTATTTCAAGAATGACCTCGCCTTCCTGTTCTGGGCGATCATCGGCATGGTCGAAAGCGTCCGCGCGGCCGCCGACGCGACCGCGATGGAAAAAACGAAAGCCGCGCTCACGGGACGCCCGGCATCGCCGTGGCCGACGGGCTAGCCAGCGCCCTGCGACGCCGGACCGCCGATGATGAAACGAAAAGCCCTCGTCACCGAGGGCTTTTGATGTCGGCGGTCCGGTCGTGAGCCTTAATACAATCCGTGCTCGTGGAAACAACGGGTATAGCCCTTGTCCATGGTCAGGATGTGTTCGACGTGCCATGTCGCGGTGAACTCCGCCAGTTCCGAGGCGAATTTCGCCGCGTCGAGGGAACCGTCACGCGCCGCCATTTCCACCCGGCCAAGGTGCCCGTTCAGCAGCACGCGGAACTGCTTATGCGCCTCCACGTGCGCCTGATACGTGCAGTCGAATCGGTTCATGCACTCCTCTTCGGCATCCAGATGATAGAGCGCGAAATTCGCTATCTCGTTCAGCAGCAGACGAAGATCCTCGTTCGTCCCGTGCTCATCGGCCGCCGCCTGCACCTTGTCCACGAGCGAAAAAAGATGGCGATGATGTTCATCGAACTCGCGCACCCCCACGCTCATTCCTTCGGTCCATCGAATGCCCATGAGTCGCCTCGCGGATTACCGTTGTACGGGAAAATCCTAGCAAACGCGAGGACGGTCGGCCAGTCCGCAGCCCATGCCTCACCTCGTCCCCGTTCGAATCCCTTCTCAAATCAAAAACCGCGTCACTGCCGTGACCCGGTTTTTGATGGCGGTGTCTTGGAGTTCAGTGCCCCAGACTAGTGATAGGTTAGGGCGTTTTCGGGGGTCGGGCCAGCGCCTCGGTTTGAGGCACGTGAGTCGGGGTCCGGATGAGACACGGCGAGACTTTGGATAAGGCTGAAATAGTGTCTCATTCCGGGCCACGGCGTGGAATCGGGACTTGTTGAAACGGAACAACCGGGACACAATTATCGGCCATCGAGATCGTCCCATCTTGGTGCATTAAGGCAGAATGAGACAAATGAGACACCGGGCCGGACCGCGATGTCTCATTTTCCCCGAGACGAAAAGAGGGCCCGGCACCGGGGCCCTCTTTTTCCCTAACCGTTGGGCATGAGCGGCCTGCCCTGCCGGACGTGCAGGCCCAGATGCCGCGCGGGCCATCCGAAGTGCCGCAGGACGAGCTCG
>JAVHQX010000215.1:3583-6576 GCA_036171355.1 Patescibacteria group bacterium
CCAGCGCCGTCCGGTCGTTCAAGACCGCAATCCGCGGGCCGACAGAAGCTCCGATCGATGCGTTGCTCATGGCGACCTTCCCCTTCCTCGTCACCCTCACGCCCCTGTCCTCGAGGTCCTTGACCTTGAGGCCCTTCTGCCTCACGAACTCCTTGGTCATGGGGGTGGGAATGTTGTGCTTGATTCGCTCGGTCCTGCCCTTGTGGCGGATGGCCAGTTCGACCCCGGTACCGCACTCCCAGCAGGAGCCGACGTCGGTGAGGGTGAACTGGAGGGCCTTGTAGTCGTTGTTCACGTCGGTCGAAAGCTCGCTGTAGTCGGCAGTGAAGCCCTCGGGCGGGGTGACGGTGACGGTCACGTCCCAGTCGCCCGAGGGAGCGTCGAAGACGAACGGGTAGAGTTCCTGGGTTTGGCTCCACTCCACGTACTCGGGCTCGATGATGTGGAGCAGAGAGCCCGTCCTCGTGGTGGTCTTGCCGGGGACCGAGGTGCCGTTGGCTCGGACGATCACCTGGAGGAACTTGTCGGCCGTCTCGCCCGCGGCGACGGTGCCGGAGGAGACGCCGGCGACGATGCTGGTCTGGGGGTCCTGGGAAATCATGATGTAGTCGCCAGGCAGGACGGTCACGTCGGCGATCCCGTTCGTATCAGTTATCGCAGAGGCGTCCGGCGTGCAGGTCGCGAGGACGGTGCCGTAGTCGTGGGGGTTCGAGCCGATGCTCGAGGCGCAGGAGCCGGAGGCCTTGGTGTAGGCGCTCACGGTCGCGCCGGAGATCGGAGCTTTGGTCGATCCGGGGTTCGTGCCCTGCTGCACCGTGTGGCGCTGGAAGGTGACGCGGACGGTGCCGGTCGCGAGGACGGTCCAGGAAGTTGAGACGGGAGTCGGGTCGACGTTGCCTGCTTGGTCCGTGGCGCGAACATCGAAGGCGTGGATGCCGACGGCGAGGCCGGTGAACGTGACAGGACTCGTGCACGGTGCCCATGCTCCGGAATCGAGGCGGCACTCGAAGGTCGCGGCCTCGGTCGCGTGGAAGGCGAAGGTGGCCGAGGTCGAGCCGGTGGTGGAGGATGGGGCGGAGTCGATGAGTGTGTCTGGCGCGGCCCCGTCGATCTTCACTTCCAGGGTCTGCGCCTGCTCGCCGTTGCCCGCGTTATCCCTTGAGCCGAAGAGGACGGTATGCATGCCGTCGTCCGAAAGGACGAAGGGCGCCGCGTACGTCGTCCAATTGAGGCCACCGTCCAGGGAGTACTCGGTCGAGGCGACGCCGGTGCCGTCCGCTCCGTCGTCGGCCGAGAGAGTCACGCTCACGGGAGAGACGTACCAGCCGTTGGCTCCCTGCGTGCCCGAAAGGGCCGCAGTCGTCGTCGGGGCGGTCGCATCGACGACGCCGGCGCCGATCGAGACGTCCGTCGTGCCCGAGACCGCGTGAACGACGCTCGCGCCGGGCTGAATTGACTGATTTTCCAATGTCGTCGACGTATAGATGCCCGAGGCGGGGTCGATGTAGCGGGCGTAGACGTTGTACGAGTCGGAGGTGTCGGTGAGCTGTGCGGCGAGATCAGGGTTCTCGGTGAGGAACGCGGCGTTGTCACGGGCCGAGACGACGTGCTTACAGCCTTCGTTGCCCTCGGGCGGGAAAAGAATCCATTCCGGTGCGCCCTGGTTGTCGCCGTTCGTGATGGCATCCGCGATTTGCACTTCATACTTACCGGTCGCGTAGTTCATGCCGACGTGGCGTCCGTCGTGGCAATAGACGTGGAGGTCGATATCGAGTGCGGATTTTCTTGAGACTTGAATAGGCCTCGGGAGGGAAGGCAATGGATCATATTGCCACGGACTGTGGACTCGTTCGCTCCCGGGATCATTAACGCTGTTTTCCCTGACGGCGGCAAGAAACAGTGCTCCAGAGGCAATGAAGATCGCAAGAATGAGAAGTCCGGAGGTCTTCAAAAGCTTTCGTACAAATCCATGAGTCTTCGCTTTCGTCCGCCATCTCCAGTAGAGGTAGATTAGCAGTCCAGACACCCAAACCCACGCTAATACGGCAGCGACGATTAACAGGATATGATAAACGCCGACGAGATAATCACTCTGATAGGTCCATGACGGTTGGACATCAGATTCTCCCGGACCGATTTCTCTCGCATGGAAATCATTAGCAGGAATGTTGTGTCGCAGACTCTCGTTTGAGGCGATAATCGCGCCGATCCGTTTGCCGGTATAGTTGCCGCCGTTGATCGGTTGGATGTCCACATGAACACCATATTTTCCGCTCGGCGTAGTGAATGAGCCTGTCGCGGTGAAGGAAACTCCTTCCGCTTCGTCGCGGAAAGTTTCTCCGATCCGGAGCAGCCCATCGTTGAAAAGACCGTTCTCCCAATTTCCCTGCGGAATGGCAACCGACCAATCCTCTACCTTGAGACCTCCATTATCCTTGTATCCGTATTTTTCCCGTCCATGAGTGTTGACCCGATAAAGAACAACCTGCGGATCAATCGCGGTCGGAAGCGTGGAATCCCACCGGCCGAGATTTTCATGCCGCGATTCAAGAATGTAGTACTGCGGCACCGTAGCTGCGGTCGATTCCTCAAGATTGTAGCGGAATATCGAATCGCCTGATTGAGATGTCGCTAGCGCATAGACATCCCATATGCCAGAAACGGATTTTGGCAAGGTCTGCTCGGACTTCATCCAGCCGGCAAATTCCCGGATGAAAGACGATAGGTAAGCGGGGTCGCGACCATTCCCTTTACCCGTTAGCGGATTCTCGGCCCCGCCATTGAACGAGCCCTCAGCCATCAGATCCCACTGCCGCACGTTTCCCATGTTATAGAGGTCCGGCAGCGCGGTCCTCGGATCAGTGACTTTTAAGCCGACGACGTGGCCTAGTTCATGTACCCACGAGCCCACCGCATCATGTTCAGCAATCGAAATTCGCGCCGGTTCGGTAGCATAGACGACTGTATCGACGTAATTATCCTTATGAAGTACC
>JAVHQX010000216.1:0-1857 GCA_036171355.1 Patescibacteria group bacterium
CGCGCCGCACAAGCGCGCGTCGATGATCCTGGTGCCGACGGACGCGCCCGGCTTGGCGGCGGCGACGGCCGGCTTCTGCGCGGATTTCGCGGCGACGGTCTTCGGGGAACGTTTCGCGACGGCCTTCTTCGCGGGTTTCGCGGCATGTTTCGCCTTCGGGGCCGGCTGCGCGGCGGCTGCTTCGGCGGGGGCGGCGGCCTGGACCGGCGCTTCGGCGGCCGGAGCGAGGGCGGCGGTCAGCTCTTCGACGCGGCGGGCGACCATCCGTTGCGAGGCCTCGAGCGTGGTGAGCAGACGCATCTTTTTGGCGAGGGAAGCGTCGCCCAGGACCTGTTCGACCCAGGAGGCGAAGTCGTTCTTCTCCGCGTTCACGTGGTGGGCGAACTGTTCCTGCGTCATCGACGCGAGGGATGAGGAGAGCTCGGAAAGGTTCCGGGCGATGACGCCGTGGTTGCACCAGAATGCCTGCCATTCCTCGGCGGCGTCCTTGAGTATGTTTGCCGCCTCTTCGGCGGTCGGCTTATGCGTGGACATATGCGTGCGCGTGCGATTTAAGTCGAAGGGTTATGTCGTGGATGACGTTCATGTAGGAGACGAAGGCGTCGTACGGGCTGTCGTAGGGGTTGAAGTACTTGTGCACGTCGCCGTCCGAGAACCACTTGGTGCACATGTAGTAGAAGTGGTCGCTCGTCGTGAGCTTGCGCCAGTCCTCGAGGAGTCTCGGGTCGCCCGCGGCCTTCACGTCCTTCTCCATCGCGTAGACCGTCTTGAGCGCCGCTTCCTGCATGGGGTTCGACCGCCAGGCGGAGAGGTCGCGTTCGATGTCCGCCCAGGAGATCGTGTATGGCACGTCGAGCTCGCCGACCGCGGGGTACCGGCGGATCGCCTCGGACACCGTCACGAAGTCGTTGTCCGGATGCTTGAGGACCTCGTCGGGCAGGTGGCGGAGGAAGTCGAAGATGCCGGTGTCCGCCCACTGATGCTCGCCGAAGGTCTCGTAGTCCATGAAAAGGTTCACGAGGTTGCCGTTGCCGTTCACCTGGTCGACCCAGCGGGCGAACTTCGGCGCGGTCAGCGGCCACTCGGGCCAGTCGCGGTTCGAGAAGCGGAAGGCGATGTCGTCGGAGAGGCGGTAGTGCTTGAGAAGGAGCGCCAGCTTCGTCGTGCCCTTCGGTCGGTAGACGAATGCGGGCGAGCGCCACCCCAGGATGTGGTCAGCGCCTTCGGCCAGTATACCAGAAAAACCCATCTCTTCCACGAGTGCCGCGATGCGATTGTCGTAGACGAGCTCGGTGTTCCTGAAGACGTCGGGCCGCACCCCGAAGAGGCGTTCCAGGCGGTCGACATGGGACTCGACCTGCGCCTTGAATTCGGCGGTGGAGAAGACCGACGAGAGGGAATGATGCGAAGTCTCGGCGAGCAGTTCGACGCGCCCGGTCGCGACCAGGCGGCGGAAGGACTCGAGGACCTCGGGCGCGAACAGTTCGAACTGGTCGAGGGCCGTGCCGGAGATCGAATAGCTGGCGCGGAATCCCGGATGCCGTTCGAGCAGGTCGAGGATCGCCGCGTTCGTCGGCAGGTAGCACTTGTCCGCGACCTTGCGGAGGATCCGGGCGTTGTTGAGGTCGCGGTGCGAGCGGTCGTTGAAGTACTCGCGGTCCTCGCCGATGTCGAAGACGGAGTACGGCTTCACGCGGAAGGGCTGGTGGACCTGGAAGTAGAAGCAAATGGAGGCCATAAGGAGATGCGGTGCCTGGTACGCCGCGCGTACCTGGCTCCGCCACGTTGGTCTGTCAATCGGTCGGTGCCTGGTACGCCGCGCGTACCTGGCTCCGCCACGTTGGTCTGTCAATCGGT
>JAVHQX010000216.1:1957-6483 GCA_036171355.1 Patescibacteria group bacterium
CGGTGCCTGGTACGCCGCGCGTACCTGGCTCCGCCACGTTGGTCATGCAGGAACCGGGGCGAGGTCGCGGTAGACCGCGGCGACCTTCGCGGCGGCGACGTCCCAGGTCACGAAGGGGAGGGCGGACTTCTGCCGTTCGCCGAGCCGACGCGCGTCGCCGCGGTGCGCGAGGATGCGGAGCATCTCGTCGGCCATCTTGTGGGTGTCCCAGAAGTCGACCTGCACCGCGTCGGGCAGCACTTCGCGGACGCCGGACTGCTTGCTCACGATGACGGGCGTGCCGTGCTGGAGCGCCTCGAGCGCGGTGATGCCGAACGGCTCGGAGACCGAGGGGAGGACGTAAAGATCCGCCATCTGGTACAGGCGGTCGATGTTCGCGCCGCGCTGGAAGCCGGCGAAGGCCACGCGGTCGGCGATGCCCATGGCCGCCGCGTCCATGATGACCTGCCGCTCCATGTCGCCGGAGCCGGCGATGATGAAGAAGACGTCGCGGTCGCGTTCGAGCACGCGCTTCGCGGTCTTGAGGAACCAGTCGGGGCCCTTCTGGACCGTGATGCGGCCGAGGAACAGGACGACCTTGAAATGGTCATGCAGGCGGCAGGGCGCGATGCGGCCGATCTCGCGTCCGTCGACGCCGTTGTGCACGACACGGATCTTCGCCTCGTCGAGGCCGTAATGCTTCATGACCTTGTCTTTCGTGTAGTTGCTGACCGTGATGACCCTGTCGGCCGCGTGCATGCCGGCGCGCTCGCTTTCGTACACGAGCTGGTTCACGCCGCCGTCGGCCGAGCGGTCGAACTCGGTCGCGTGGACGTGGGCGACGAGCGGGCGGCCCGACGCGGCCTTGGCCGCCATGCCGGCGGGGAAGGACAGCCAGTCGTGGGCGTGGATGACGTCATGCTCCACGGTCTGCGCGATGGCGAACGCCTTCTCTGCGTAGCGCTGCGTCTCCTCGTAGAGGTCGCGTCCGTACAGGCGCGCGAGTTCCGGCGGCAGCGAGTCCATGAGGATGCGGTAACGGTGGTCGGTGAGGTAGCCGGCGAGAGGGGAGTTCACGGCTTTGATCCGGAGGCGGGGGACGTCGGCGAAGAGCATCTCCATGTAATCGACCTTGAGGTCGAGCTGTTTCGGCAGGACGAAGGTGATCTCGTGGCCGGTCCTGCTGAGCGCGCGGGTCAGACCCAAGCAAGCGGTGCCGAGGCCGCCGCTGTTGAACGGAGGGAATTCCCAACCGAACATGAGTACGCGCATTGCTGTGGAAAAGCCGGAGTTTCCGGCGTCGGCCTCATTATACTTATACGATATATGCATGTCCACGGGTGCACTGCCATGGACCGGCCCCCGCCTTATCCCAAGAAAAAACGGGGCGTTTTTCGCCCCGCTTTCGCTTTTCCCTCAGATGTCCAGGTTTTTCACGCTTTTCGCCCGCGTTTGGATGAACCGTTTGCGGGGCTCGACGTCGTTGCCCATCAGGATGTCGAATACCTCGTCGGCTTTATGCGCGTCATCGATGGTCACCTTGAGCATCATGCGCGTCGCCGGGTCCATGGTGGTCTCCCACAGCTGCTCGGCATTCATTTCGCCGAGACCCTTGTAGCGCTGGATGGAGACGCCGCCCACGCTCGTGACCACCTCGCCGCCATCGCCGTCCGTCTCCTCCGTCTTCATCGGCTTGGCGGCCGCCTTCGCCGCTTTGGCATCGCTCTTTTTGGCGAGGAATTCGGCGACATGCACGTCGCGCTCCGCTTCGGTGAAGCAGTAGCGGAACTCCTTGCCCATGCTCACGCGGTAGAGCGGCGGCTGGGCGATGAACAGGTGGCCTTCCGTGATCAGCGAGGGGAAGTAGCGGTAGAAGAGCGTCAGGAGCAGCGTGCGGATGTGCGCGCCGTCCACGTCGGCATCGGTCATGAGGATGATCTTGCCGTAGCGCAGCTTCTCGATCTCGAACTGCTCGCCGATGTTCGTGCCGAGCGCGATGATGAGGTTCTTGACCTGCTCGTTGATCAGGATCTTGTCGATGCGCGCGCGCTCGACGTTCAGGATCTTACCGCGCAACGGGAGGATCGCCTGGAACTCGCGGTTCCGCCCCTGTTTGGCGGAGCCGCCGGCCGAGTCGCCCTCGACGATGAAGATCTCCGAGCGCATCGCCTCCTTCGACGAGCAGTCCGCGAGCTTGCCGGGGAGCGTGAGGCCTTCGAGCGCGCCCTTGCGGAGCACCGTGTCGCGCGCGGCGCGCGCGGCGAGACGAGCGCGCGACGCGAGCACGCACTTCTCGATGATCGCCTGGCCGTCCTTCGGATGCTCCTCGAGATAGATGTCGAGCGCTTCCGAGAAGACCGACTCGACGGCGGTCTTGGCTTCGGGATTGCCGAGCTTCGCCTTGGTCTGGCCTTCGAACTGCGGCTCCCGGATCTTCACGCTGATGACCGCGGTAAGGCCTTCGCGCGCATCGTCGCCGGAGATGTTCTCGTCTTTCTCCTTCAGGAAGCCCTGCTTCCGGGCGTAGGTGTTGAGCGAGCGGGTGAGCGCGGAGCGGAAACCGGCGATGTGCGTGCCGCCGTCGGGGTTGAAGATGTTGTTCGCGAAAGCGAAGACCGATTCCTTGTAGTCGTCGACGTACTGGAAGGCGATTTCGCAGTCGACCTTCTCGGCTTCCTTGTGCACGTAGAAGATGGTCGGATGCTTGGCTTCCTTCTGATGGTTGAGATGGCGGACGTACGAACGGACGCCGCCCTCGAAATAGAAGCCGTAGTAGTTCTCTTTGCCGCGGATCCGCTTGTCGATGATCGTCAGACGCACGCCCTTCGTGAGGTAGGCCTGCTGGCGGAGGTGGTTCAGGATGTAGTCCCAGTTGTAGTCGACCGTCTGGAAGATCTCGGTATCGGCCTGGAAGGTGATGGTGGTGCCGGTGCCGCGCGCGTTGCCGACGGCGGCGACCTTCTTCACGGGGACGCCCCTCTTATACTCCTGCACCCAGAGCTTGCCGTCGCGTTTCACCTCGGCCTTCACGTGCGCGGAGAGCGCGTTCACGACCGAGACGCCGACGCCATGGAGGCCGCCGGACACCTTGTAGCCGCCGTCGCCGAATTTGCCGCCGGCGTGCAGCTTGGTGAGCACGAGCTCGAGCGCGGAGACCTTGTATTCCTTGTGCCGATCGACCGGGATGCCGCGGCCGTTGTCCTCGACCGAGACGTAGTTGTCGGGAAGCAGCGTGACGGTGATCGCGTTGCAGTAACCGGCCATGGCCTCGTCGAACGAGTTGTCGACGACTTCCCAGATCAGGTGATGGAGGCCGTCCGGTCCGGTCGTGCCGATGTACATGCCGGGACGGCGGCGCACGGCCTCGAGACCCTCGAGCACGGTGATCTGTTTGGCGCTGTAGCCGGAATCCTTCTCGGTTTTCTTCGGTTTCTTGTCAGCCATAGGTGGGACAACTGAAAATCCGCGCAGGCGGATGATGTATCCGGATGGTAGCACGCGAGACCCCTTGCGGCAAGGAAGAATCAAGGGGCGGAAGCATGAAAAAACCGCCCTCCCGCGGGTGGGCGGTCGGGGCGGTTCAGAGGCCGAAGACGGCCATGAGGATGAGCATCTGGGCCATCGGCACGGCGAGAAGCAGCTTCGGCGGCGCCTTCTCGTCGAGGTCCTTCGTGAGGGCGAAGACGGAGAGCGCGACGCCCAGGACGAAGCCGACGAGCAGCAGACCGAACATGTCGGCCGAGCGGCTGGCCGCGAACAGCGCGCCGATCATCGTGGAACCGGCGCCGACGATCGCGGCGGCCGCGGCCGTCGTGAACGCGCCAGCGCGGACGCGGATCGCGGCGGAGCCGGCCGCGAACAGCGCGGCGGCGACGATGCAGGTCCGGACGCAGGCGTCGGCGGAAGCGGCGCCGAAGGCGCGGAACGCCGCGTAGGCGGCGAGGGATGCGGCGACGGAGGCCGCGGCGGAAAGGACGAGCGATCTGGTCGGGCTCATGCGGAGCTCCTTTGTCGGAAAGCCGAAGGTTGAAGGTGGCGACCGATGCCTGAACCCTGCACGCCGCCCGCGGCGATGTCAACGGGTCGCCGTACGTCCGTGTTTTTGGTATACTGTGGGGGATATACCTATGGCGTTCGAACCCGGCCGCGAAGGGCAATTTACCGAGCAGAAGCTCAACTGGGGATACTGGTGGGTGACGCACAAGGTGCAGGTCCGCCATTGGTTTTCCATCGTCCTCGCCGTCGTCGACCTCGCGCTCGTCGGCTTCGCCGGGTTCGGTTTCGCAGACTGGTTCTTCGGTTCCGGCGAGATCGAGCGGCGGCAGATCGCGTTGCTGACGAAGCCCGCCATCGACTATGCGTATTTCCGGCAGAAGGAGGCGCCGCAGAACTTCGTCGTCCAGGACGCCATCATCCTGAACTCCGGCGAGAAGACCTACGACTACGTGGCGCGCGCCGCGAATCCGAATCCGCAATGGTGGGTCGAGTTCGATTACCGTTTCGCGATGAGATTGTAAATCTCAAAAATACTTTATCATTTTACTCAA
>JAVHQX010000217.1:0-1377 GCA_036171355.1 Patescibacteria group bacterium
GCCGACCATCAGCTATCAGGAGGTGGCCGGTCCGTTCACGAAGTACGTCGCCAACCCGCTCATGACCGTGGCGTGGGCTTTCCTGCGCCTGCTCATCATCTGACCTATGCCGAAACGCGCGCTCGCGGAAAAACCGACGCTTGCCGAGTTCCAGGCGTTCATCGCCGCGCTCGTCGAGGAGAAGGGCTGGACGAAGGACCCGGACGAGATTTTCGTGCTGCTCAACGAGGAGGTCGGCGAGGTCGCCAAGGAGCTCCGGCATTCCTGGAAGCGGGGGATGGACGAGGTGCGTCCCGCCGCCGCGGCCGAGCTGGCCGATGTTTTCATGTATCTCATCGACCTCGCCAACGCCTTCGGCGTCGATCTCGAGAAGGCGGTGCGCGACAAGGTCGCGTATAATGACACGCGGAAGGAATTCGGTCACTGACCTATGCCGCGCCCGATCGCCATCGTCACTTCGACGTTCCCGCCGTACCGCGGCGGCATGGGCATCATCGCTGAACTCGACGCGCGGCAGCTCGCCGCGCTCGGCTTCGACGTCCACGTGTTCACGCCGGCGGCCGGCGGCCGCGAGGACAAGGGCTTTCCGTTCACGATGCATCGCCTGCATCCGCTCGCGCGCTACGGCAACGCCGCCTTCGTCCCCGGCGTCGCGGCGCTCGCGGGGGCGACGATCCTCCTGCACTATCCGTTCTTCGGCGGCGCGGAACCGCTCGCGGCGGCCAAGCGGTACTCCGGGAAGGGCAAGCTCATCGTGGCGTACCACATGGACGTCGTCGGCACGGGACCGCTCGCGGCCGCGTTCAAGCTCCATACGCGCTGGCTCATGCCGCGCATCCTTCGCGCCGCCGACCGCGTGCTCGTCACGAGCCGCGATTACGCCGAGCACGGCAATCTTGCCGCGTTCGCGCCGGACGCGGCGTCGAAGATCCGCGAATTGCCGCCAGCGGTCGACGTCGCGCGCTTCTTGCCAGGTCCGAAGTCCGGGGAACTCCTCCGCAGGCACGGGCTCGCGGAATCGGACCGCATCGTCACGTTCGTCGGCGGTCTTGACAAGGCGCACTATTTCAAAGGCATTCCCGTGTTTCTACGGGCGCTGTCGGCGAAGGTGCTCGACGGCGTGAGAGCGGTCATCGTCGGCGGCGGCGATCTCCGTCCCGGCTTCGAGAACGAGGCCAAGGCGCTCGGCATCGCGTCGCGCGTCGTTTTCGCGGGTCCCGTGAGCGATGCGGAACTTCCCGAGTACCACCGCCTGGGCGACGTTTTCGCCTTTCCGTCGGTCGACCGGTCCGAGGCGTTCGGCATCGCGGCGCTCGAGGCCGCGGCATCCGGCGTCCCCGTGGTCGCGAGCGACCTGCCGGGCGTGCGCACCGTGGT